>NZ_SMSC01000027.1:0-55516 GCF_004359955.1 Candidatus Thiosymbion oneisti | reverse complement strand
CCCTCTGTGGGGAATAAAGAATTTTCTCTGTGTTTTCTCTGAGCCCGCGTAGGTCGGGTAAGGCCAGGGATGGCTGCCACCCGACAATCGTCTTTGCGTCGAGTGGCGGCGCGCCAAGCATCGCAGCCGGCATGACCACCACAGATGCGCCTTATCCGACCTACGTGGGCTTATGCCTATCTGAACCGGCTTGGTGAGGCGCTGCGACGCGAACACTGTGCTCTGCACGCCGACTTTCCGATGACGAACCATGTCCGGCTGCCGGTTACACCGGAACGTGCAGCATCGATTCCACGACTCACGATAGCAATCTGCACAATCTGCACAATCTGCGCAATCTGCGATTAAAGAGTAATCGTTCAGACTCCTACTGTTGTAGTGAAACTATTGCGATAATAGGGAAGAAGTATGGCAAAGATCATCCCCCAACTAAATAAAGAAACCCTCAGCCGCATGACCGGGGGTGAAAAATGGCTTGCCCGACGCCTGGAGGCGTTGCTGGAGGATGATTACGCGGTCTGGTATGATATTCCTGTCGGTAAAAATCGCCGCTACCCGGACTTTATCATCTTGCATCCAGCCCGCGGTCTGCTGTTTCTGGAGGTCAAGGATTGGAAACTGTCAACCCTCAAAAAGATCAGTAAATCCGATGTCTCTTTGTTGACCAGCAATGGCTTGGTCACTAAGCCGCACCCGCTGGAACAGGCCCGCCAGTACACCTATAAGGCGGTGGATATGCTGTCACGCGATCCCATGCTGCGCCAAACTACCGGGGCCTACAAGGGCAATCTAATCATGCCCTATGGGTGGGGAGTGGTGTTCACCAATATCTCTCGTAAGCAGATCGAGCAGGCGATTCCTGATGACCGACGCGAGGATCTGCTGCCGGATCATCTGATGATCTATCAGGATGAAATGACCGCGAGTGCCGATGCGGAGTGCTTCCAGGAACAGTTGTGGGGGATGTTCAACTATCAGTTTGGTGAAACGCTGACTCTGCCGCAGATCGACCGTATCCGCTGGTACCTCTTTCCTGAGATGCGTATCGACGATGCCGGACAGGCCGATCTGTTTGATGCTGATGAGGAGGACTTGGCTACTTTGGAGCGGAGTCTGCCGGATATTATTAAAATCATGGATATCCAACAAGAGCAGCTGGCCCGCAGCCTTGGGCAGGGGCATCGCGTGATCCATGGCGTGGCCGGTTCCGGTAAGACCTTGATCCTGGGATATCGTTGCCTGCATCTCGCCCAGGCAATGAACAAACCGATCTTGGTGCTCTGCTTCAATATTACCCTTGCAGCTAAGTTAAGGGCCTTCATCTCTGCCAAGGGGATCGGTGGCCAGGTACAGGTCTACCATTTCCACGATTGGTGCGGACAACAGATCAAGACCTATCATGTCGATATGGTCAAGTCGGACAAACCCTATTGGGAACGCCAGGTGGATACGGTCATAAGGGCTGTGGACAAGGGGCAGATCCCCAGGGCTCAGTATGGTGCCCTGCTGATCGATGAAGGCCACGATTTCGAGGCGGAGTGGTTGAAATTGGTAACGCAGATGGTGGACCCGGAAACAGATTCACTGCTGCTGCTCTATTATGATGCCCAGTCCATCTACAAGAAACGTTCGGGCCTGGGCTTTAGCCTCTCCAGCGTAGGGATTAGAGCGCAGGGCAGAACGACAATTCTGAAGGCCAATTACCGCAACACGCGTGAGATCCTCGATTTTGCCTATGCCTTCGCCCGTGATTATATCGACCCACAAAGTGCCGGCGATGATCATATCCCCCTTATCGAACCCATGCCAGCGGGAAGCAGTGGCCCGAAACCGGTGGTAAGAGCCTTTAATACTTTGGCAGATGAGATCAGTTTTGCTGCGGCTTGCCTGAAGAAATGGCATGAACAGGGTACTGCCTGGGGTGATATGGCGGTGCTCTATGCGGCAGGTTATCAAGGAGACAAGCTTGCGACTGAATTAAAAAAGGCTTCGTTACCTCATCTATGGATGGCATCGAAGGATCATAAGGCTGCCTACCAGCCCGGGGACGACAGGGTTTCTCTGCTAACCATTCATAGCAGTAAGGGTTTGGAGTTTTCCCGTGTAATTATGATGGGTGTGGGCCACTTCAAAGACGATGAGGAACAACTGTCTCAGAAGGCCCGCCTGCTCTATGTCGGTATGACACGTGCCATGGAATGCTTGCTGGTAACTACTTCTGCAGAAAACAAATTCAGCCGAAAGTTATCGGCAGTTGCAGTTCAATAGCTTCTTTCTTGTCATAGGAAATGAGGAAAAGGGGCAACGTCCAATCTCTGCTACACTCATGCCCGGCCGCCTGCACATTGACTTCGACGGTATTCCTCTTTACCAGGTGGCCGCTTTGTTCCCATGAGCCCGCGTAGGTCGAGTAAGGCCAGGCGACGATCGTCACCCGACACGGCGTAGCCTACTTTGCATCGGGTGAGGGCGCACCAATCATTGCAGCCGACGTGACCACCACAGACGCGCCTCACCCGACCTACGGGGGCTCTGTTTTTTCGATGAGTAAGACTCTCACGCCTACCTGCACCGGCTTGGCACAGAGTAAAGCGGTGCCTCGCTTGGGGCAATGAAAGCCCCATGACCCCTTGACCGTGTCAACCCGTGGGATTCACCTCCCATCAGGGCATGACCTCAGGTCGGCGCTCAGAGATTTTGCGTGCTGTACTTGACGGTGTTTTCGTAGGTCCGCTCGTCGGTGTGGGGGATTCGCTGAATGATCTTTTTCTCGCCGGTCGCGTGGTTTTTCTCTATGACGGCGGCGTCGTAGAGCGCTCCGGTGGCGGTGTAGGCCTTGTAGCTCGCCCGGTCGCCATCGATTTCGATTACCTGGAAAAACTGGGTGTTGCGGGCCTTGCGCTGGGTGGTGTAGCCCTCGGATGCATACGACTCTAGCTGGCCTTGCTTGATCTTGTACTGCTTGGGGCCGCTGACCGAGGTCACATAGAGGGTTTGGAAGTCGCTGCCCGGCGTTCCATCATTGTCGATGACGGGAACCTGTCCGCGAACATAGCTGTGGTCGTGCCCCTGCAGGACGAAGTCGACCTTGTGCTTGGCGAACAGCGCTTTCCATTTTTGACGGTCTTGCTCATCGTAGTTCTTTCTTCCCATCGGCGAAAAGATGGGGTGGTGGAAGGTGACGACGCTCCAGCGATAGCCTGGCTTCTTCAGCTGGGCCTCCAGATAAGCCACCTGTTCGGAAACCTTTTCATTGGAGTTCAGCACGATGATCCGCACGCCCTGATAGTCGACGGTGTAGACGGTTTCATGCAGGGCTTGGGGCAGAGAAGATTCCACCGGCAGGGTGAATTGCGGCCGCCAGAGCATCGACTTCACGCCTGCATACTCATGGTTTCCAGTCACTGGAATTCCGGTCCATTGCGCATGAAGATAGCCACCCGCTTTGAACCATTCGGCCCACTCGGTGTCGGCATTGGCCCGGTCGATCAGATCGCCGGCGTGCAGCGCGAAGGCCGCATCCGGCGCGGTTTGGTGGGCCATGCGGATGACGCGTGACCAGCGGCTGAGCACGTCGTTCTGGGCGTCGCCGAAATAGATGAAGCTGAACGGCCTGGGCTCCTTCGACGCCGTGCGGAACTGGATCCACTCCGACCATCGTTTGTCGCCGTCGCCAACCCGGTAGGCGTAGAGGGTTCCGGGCCGAAGGTTCTGGAAGATGGCCGAGTGGTAGCGGACCTCGCCCTGGGTCGTGTCCAGCGCCTTGCTCAGATCGATGGTTTCCGTTTTTGCCTCGACGCGTTCGGCCATTTGGTCGAATCCAGGCTCACCCAGCGCCACGGCGATTTCCGCAACAGCGCCCTTAACACTCGCGTCCGTGCGCCAGGTAACAGCGCGGCGGGTCGCCGGATCGCCATGGAACGTCAGGAAAATCCGGTCGGGATCGGGGCTCGCAAGCTCCCAGTGGCGGAGGTCCTGATGATCTCCATTGTGAGCCGCGGCTGACAGGGTGAACGCGAGCAGGAGGGCGGGAATCGGGAACCGGATGGTGGTACGCATGGATGATGTCCTCAAAGTTTAATAGCGGTTAAGCAAACGGCTTCTCATACGCGCTCACCCTGCCCTACGGGCGGCCGACCATGGTCGCCTTTCGGCCTGAGTCAGACGCCCAGCGCCCTTAGATCGAGACGCCCGTCATGCAGCGGTGGGCACCAGAAATAGCTCCCGGAGACGGGCCGGGTGAATCGGAAGAGCGCGTCCTGGATGCGGTCCTCGGAACCGACCATCCGCCGCAGCTGGGCCTCGAAGGCGTCCAAGGTCTTGCCGAAGGCCACGAACTGGAGTCCGCCTCGGCCTTGCCCGTCGCACCAGGGCATAGAGCGTCTGAGGATGAAGGCTGCGGGCTCGAAGTCTTCCTGGGCGGTGCGCTTCACATGGGCGGATGCCGGTGCCTCCTCCAACTCCTCGTTGTCGCGCTTACGCCTGCCGATCGTGTTGTCCTGCGCTTCGGGCGACATGGCGTCGAAGCGATCGAAATCGTGCAGCCATTGTTGAACCGCTACGAAGCTGGCGCCGTCCAGACCCGGACCGGCACCCTTTACCACGGCGGCAGCCAAGGCGTCCGGCCCTTGCGGGTTCTCGGTACCGTCCTCGTATCCGGTGAGATCCAGGCCGGTTCCATGTCGGAACCCGTCCACGGCCCGCACGCGCATGAAGGCCCTAGCGATTGCCTGCTCGATCGCCCTGCCGCGGTGCAGCAAATCTCCGCGGTCGTCCCCCCGCAGCCAGCACCAGAGTGCCGCCGGCGTGGACGGCAGCGCGATGCCCTGTCCAACCAGGGCGGGAAACACCCGTAGCCCGTCGATCTCCACGCCCAAGGCGAGTGCCAGGGAATGTCCCAAGCCGACGACTGTGCCCTTGCCGTCGACCAGGTCACGCAACGCCGCCAGGGATGCACGAGGGTCCGCACCTGGGACGGGCTCGAAGAAGAGGTAACGACCCTGGAGGGGAATCGGGTCCAGGATGCCCGGCTGTGTCTGGTTCATAGGACTGCTTTCGGCTCCGAATGAAGAAAATGTCGGCGGACTCTATACCCAACCTTACCTTATTTGCCGGTCCGCGCCGAGTTCAGGAGGATGTCACAAAAGGCACTGATCTTCGCCCTTTGACCCTGAAGTATCCCCACAAATCAGCCTCTGGCTCCCACGCTCCAGCGTCATGAAACCTTGGCCGCTGGAGCGGCCACAACGGCATTCCCACGCTGGAGCCTGGGAACGAGCCATGAGGGCCTCGTGGCCGCTCATTCGCTCCATAACTCGTTGTTTTAGATTGCAATAATGTGGGGATACCTCAGCCTTTGACCCCCTCTCCCCAAGCCCCCTCGCTGCGCTCGGCGCAGACTCTCTCCCGGCGGGAGAGGGGCTTTTGCGATACCCTCGGTTCAGGGCTTGGGTAGGGTGACGCCCTGCTGGCCCTGATACTTGCCCCCATGGTCCCGGTACGAGGATTCGCAGACCTGGTCGGACTCGAAGAACAGGATCCGGGCCACGCCCTCGTTGGCGTAGATCTTGGCCGGCAGGGGCGTGGTGTTGGAGAACTCCAGGGTAACACGACCCTCCCACTCGGGCTCCAGAGGCGTGGCATTGACGATGATGCCGCAGCGCGCGTAGGTGCTCTTGCCGAGGCAGACTGCCAGCACATTGCGGGGAATGCGCAGCTATTCCATGGTCCGCGCCAAGGCGAAAGAGTTCGGCGAGATCATACAGACCTCCGACTTGAGGTCCACAAAGCTGTTGGCGTCGAAGTTCTTGGGATCGACAATGGCCGAGTTGATGTTGGTAAAGATCTTGAATTCATCGGCGCAACGGATGTCGTAACCATAGCTCGAAGTGCCGCAGGAGATGAGCCGGCCGCCGCCATCGGACCCGCGGACCTGGGACGGCTCGCAAGGCGCAATCATGCCCTCCTGCGTCGCCATGCGGCGAATCCAACGGTCGGACTTGACAGACATCGAGGATAGCCCCGGAAAGTGCACCTGGTTGCGGATTATACCCGCCGCACACAGGACGAGTGCCTATAAATCTTTCCGCAACCAGTGGGGTCCCGGAAGAACCACAATTCGTGGTTTCCGCGGGGAGACCGACCTGAACCGGTGGCTCCGACAAGCTGCACTGGGGCGGAAGATCCGGGCGGGACGGGTATAGAATACCCATCGGTCACCAATGTCCAAGCGAGGAGTTTCAAGTGGAAGAAAGAAGCGTCGACGTCGCCGTCATCGGGTCGGGCACCGCCGGCCTCAACGCCATCGGCCAGATCCGCCGTGCCGGCAAGTCCTTTGTCCTCATCAACGGCGGCGAGCCCGGAACCACCTGCGCCCGGGTGGGCTGCATGCCGTCCAAGGCCCTGATCCAGGTGGCAGAGGACTATCACCGTCGGATGGTTCTGGGCAAATACGGCGTTGACGGCTACCGGGCCCTGACCCTCGACGGCAAACAGGTCATGGAGCATGTCCAGGACCTACGGGACACCTTCGTCGACCGGGTGCTCGGCAAGTCCACCGACAACATGCCCCAGGACCGCTTTATTCAGGACTATGCCAGATTCATCGAGCCCACCCTGCTGGCGGTGGCAGGGCAGCGTATCCGCGCCCGACGCGTGGTCATCGCCACCGGCTCGCGGCCCTTGGTGCCGCAGGCTTGGCAGGCCTTCGGCGAGCGGATACTCACCACCGACGACCTCTTCGAGCTGGAGGACCTACCGACCTCCCTGGCAGTCATCGGGCTGGGCACCATCGGTATCGAGCTGGGCCAGAGCCTGCACCGCCTGGGCGTCGAGGTCACGGGCTTCGATCAGCTGACGACTATCGCCGGCACCCAGGACCCGGAGGTATCGGCCAGCGCCATCGAGCTGATGGGCAAGGAGTTTCCCATCCACTTAGGGAAGGCCGTTCAGATCGCCGAGGCAGGCGACAAGCTGCGCGTGACGGCCGGTGAGCACAGCGTGCTGGTGGATCGGGTCCTGTGCAGCATCGGCCGCGTCCCGAACCTGGAAAACCTGGGCCTGGAGAATCTGGGTGTGGACTTGGACGCCCGCGGCCTCCCGGCCTACGACCCTAACACCATGCAGGTGGGGGATCTCCCGGTCTTTCTCGCCGGCGACGTCAACGACGAACGCCAGATCCTCCACGAAGCTGGCGACGAGGGCAAGATCGCCGGCTACAACGCTGCCCGCGACCAGGTCACCGCCTTCCGCCGCAAGACACCTCTGCTCATCAACTTCTGCGACCCCAACATCTGCGCCGTGGGTAGGCGTTGGAACGACCTGGACCAGGCGGCCACCGCCGTGGGCCAGATCCGCATGGCGCCCGTGGGACGGGCGCTGATCATGGGCCAGAACAAGGGCGTGCTGCGCGTTTACGCCGATCAGCCCAGCGGCCTCATCCTGGGCGCGGAGATGATTGCGCCCAAGGGAGAAAACCTGGCCCACCTGCTGTGCTGGTGCATCGAGCAGGGGCTGACGGTCGGGCAGTTGCTGCGCATGCCCTTCTACCACCCGGTTATCGAAGAGGCCCTACAGGCGGCCCTCTACGACCTCTACGGCAAGCTCGAGGCCAAGAACGAGGGACTCACCGAGCTGGCCCCCATCACTCACCAGCCGACCCGTCCATCGCGCTGAGGTCTGCGCCAACACCCGTACAGCGCCCTGGGGGACATGGCCCCGGCGTGCTTGTATACTCAAGCACCCAATTATGAATATACTCATAGACTGGTACGGATGCTTCCAGCTGCCGATAACATTAGAATGAGCAGGATCTTCACGGATTGAGCCCTTGGGCAAAGCCCGCAGGATGGTGGTAGGGCGGGTAAGCCAGGGACGGCGCCACCCGCCATATGTGCGGTGAGCGCCTGCCGATCACCCCAGAGACGCCTGCCTGTGCCGACATGGCAGACAGGGGGCAGGCAGCGATTGAGTGGAGCCCGACCCTGATCGGAGACCGGGAGTGCCGTCACTATGCAGCCACCCAACTGTGGCCATTGCCTACGACCAGCGCAAACCAGCCGCATCGCCAGGGAGCTACTGGAGCAATGCCGTCCCATCAACCTGATCGGGGGTCGGGGTCAGGGTCGAGCCCGGCTGCTCGACGACCTGATGGGCATCGACCCCGACATCTTCTGGTTGTACGCGGATCTCAAGGAACATCGCTACCGCTTCGCCGGTCTGCTCGAGACCCTCTGGGACCAGACCGGTCTCGTCGGCTATCCGCCGTCCACCCTCGGGGGTCTAGTCGATAAGCTCACCGCCGGCAACCGGCCGGTCTGCCTGCTGCTGCACCACTTCGACGCCATCCTCGATAATCCGGATCCGAACCTGGATGCGGGCTTCGACGCGGCCTTCCTCGATACCCTGAATGCGCTCAAAAACCGCGGCGTCTCGCTCCTCTGCGTCACCAGGCGTGCCTACGACCCTTATGGGATGCTCACCCGGTCCGGCGAGCGCCGGGGCTCCACCCTGGTCCTGGAGCCTGAAGCGCTCGCGCCCCTCTCCCAGGCCGAGATCCGGGCCGAGCTCGACCGCTGCCTACCGGGCCTGGACGCCAACGACCTGGATCTGCTTGCCGCTTCCTTGCTCAGGCATCGGCACCCTCTCTCCTTTCTGGGCTACGTGCGGAGACGGCTCCGGGACGGCGATGTCGCCGCATGGCCCTTCGACGAACGCCTGAGCCATTGGGAGGACAAGTACTGGGTCCGGTATGGTGGCCTTACCACCGCCGATGCCGTTGCCCCGCGCCACCGAATCCGCTCCTGGTACCGGGCCTTATTCGGTCGCATCAAGCCCCTCTCGACAGGGCCCATCAAGCAGCTCGGGCGCCGGCTTGCGGGAAAGGACTAGTACCTCATTTCGCTTGATATTGCAGGTCGAGTCGCTTGAGCTTGATGCGAGCTTCCTCACTCTCAATGCTATGAATTTGCAATATCACATGAAACTAGGTACTAGTGCTCCGTAGCGGAAATCCTAATACCATTATGTAAACTGGACTTGTATCAGCAAACTGTTGACCGCCTGGTTGCAAGAATGGTCTTAGGATTTCCGCTACGAGGCTCTGGCGCGCCGACCTGTGTCCGTGCCATCTCCCATCAATGCCTGTCGCGCGCTAAATCGTCGTCGCCTCCTACCGCTGCCATAGGTTCCACGTCTTCCACTGAGAGACCGAGCAGCTCGGAGACCTCCGCCACACCAAGCCGGCTCAACAGAGGACGCACAACCTGTGCCTTACCTTCTTCCCGACCTTTTTTCTTACCACCTTCAAAGCCAGTGCTTTCTCTCCATGCAACCCGAGAGATTGCCTAAGAACTAACGCTTTGATTGATATATCCGTGGGGTCGGCTTGCAACCCATCGGGCCGGATAGAAGACAACTCGGAAGCTGTCTGGTTAAAACGGATCCTCGCGTCGTGTTGTGTTACGCCGTGTTGTTCCCTCAGGCGTTTTCTCGCGCGGCTTAACGCAACCTAGCACTTAAGGCGAGGTCCGCACGTGCAGACCGCGCGGGGGATCATGTGGGTGTAGGTTGTGTTAAGACGCTGGCACTAGCCTGGCCCTAGACCAACGAGCCGTTGGGCGTCGAACGCAACACATCAAACCCTGTCCCGACGCAGGAGGGATCTTCTCCCCCAAACAGCGCCGAATAATTCAGGATTGCTTTTAACCAGACAGCTTCTCAAATCATGCAAAATCAATGGGTTGGTTTTTGGACAGCCTCTAAGGGACCGGCCTCTGAGGGACCGCAGGGCAAGCTCGATTCCGTTGCCGGTTGGCTGTGGGCGACGCTGGTCTTGGTAACACTCTGGCGGGTTTGGGCGGCCTGGATGCTCCCGGTCACTCAGGACGAGGCCTATTATTTCGATTGGGCACGCAGCCTGGCATGGGGCTATTTCGATCACCCCCCCGCGGTTGCCCTGTTCGGGATCGGCACCCGTCTCGCACCGGCAGCGGCGTTTGCCGGACGCCTCGGCACTATTCTGGCCGCTACGCTTTTGCTGGTGGTGCTGGTTCGCCTCTATCGCGCCTGCAATCTGCGGGGCAATGAGCTGGTGGTCGCCGTGGTCGTCGCGTGCGCAACCTTGCCGGGCCTTGCCTCCGGGGTGCTTGCTACCCCGGATACGGCGCTCGGGCTCGCCTGGGCTCTCGCCTTGCACGAGGGTCTGGCGGCCTTGCGTGGCGAGCGGCGGCGTTGGTTGAGCGCGGGGATTGCTATCGGTCTCGGCCTGCTTAGCAAGTACACCATGGTGCTCATCGGTCCGGTTTTTCTGGGGGCGATCCTGTGGGCAGACCCCAAGGCCCTGCGGACGCCATGGCCTTATCTGGGCGGTCTATTGGCGCTCCTGGTCTGCGGCCCGAATCTCCTCTGGAACGCGCAGAACGATTGGCTGACCATTCGATTTCAGTTCGGCCACGGTTTTTCCACCGAGACCGGTACCCTGGTGACCAATTCACTGCCGGTTCCCACCGGGGATCACAAGGTTGCGACTACCCTCTCCTCCGAGCACCGCTCGGTGGCCGAAGGTCTCGGTGGCCTGCTGGATTTCTTGGGTACCCAGATCGCCCTTTGGGGGCTGCTGGCATTACCTGCGATCGCCGGTTTGTTTCGTAGGCACGGAGCCGGGCCAAAGCAGGGGCTAACGGTCTTCGATCCGGCGGCACGGGCGCTCTTGGTCACCGGGAGCCTGTTTCCACTCGCCTTCTTCGCGCTGGTGGCGACCTTCAGCGAGGTCGAGCCCAATTGGCCGGTTATATACTTATCGGCAGCCGCGCCGCTCGTCGCGCTTGCCGCGGCCAGACTGCGGATGTGGGTGCTGGCGGCAGCCGGGGGGAATCTCTTGCTTGTGGGCCTGTATGTGCTGCATGGCTCAACGGGTAGCCTGCCCCTACCCGACGGCTACAACCGGATCCTGCGGGAAACCCACGGCTATTCGGAGCTGGCGCAAAGGGTAGCAACCCTGCCCGGACCCCTGTTCTCCGACCGGTATCAGATCGTCGCCATGACGCGATTTTATGCACCGCACCGGCAGATAACCCAATGGCCGGGCATATCACGCCCTTCGGAGTATCTACGGGGCACCATTGCGCCCACTGCAACCCGGAAGCGGATCGAGCAGGCCGGTGGTTTCTGGTACCTGGGCCGCCGGGTCCTGCCAATGGGGATACCGGGCTTCAGTCTGCGTTCACAAAACAGCCTCTATTACTGTATGAACGGTGGTCTGGTGGAAACACCGACGGGTGCCGCCCAGCCATGCCCCGATCCCCTCCATCGTTGGCAGCTCTTCGCGTATACCGCGGACGGCATGTGGTAGTTGATTTCTTGTCAAGACGAATAAAACAGTATCGAAGTACCGATAACATCTGCTTGGTTCTTCCGCTGGGAAATTCTTTTTGCCGCAAATGAACGCGAATGAACGCAAATTGGTCGAAATCGATTCGGCATCATCGATAGTTCTTCATCCCATTGCGTTTATTTGCGTCCATTTGCGGCTAACTCTTCCGTGAAGATCCTGTTCACGCAATGTTGCCGGCAATTGAGAGCATTTGTACCAGCACGTGCGAAATCTCTGACGCCTCGGACAGGATAGATACATGCCGCAATTTCCAAGGCACTCGTTTCCCGTTGAGATTCATATGAAAAGGCGGTTTCTTTGGGTTCCTTTCTGGGTGTGGATCGCGTTTGCCCTGGTCAGCGCCCTGTTGGTTTTTTATCCGGAGATCGATCTTATGACTTCCCGGTTCTTCTATACGCCGGGTGTCGGCTTCGAGGCGAAAGGAACCTGGGTCGAACGCCTAATTTACAGATCCGTGGGTTTCCTGCTCGTGGTTGGAAACATCGGCCTGATTGCATGGTGGTTGTCCGCCCGCTTTGCAAGTCGGTTGCGGATTCGGTTCACTGCCAAAGAACTTGCGTTCCTGCTGCTCCTGCTCGCGTTGGGTCCCGGCTTGATCGTCAATGGACTGTTGAAGGAAAACTGGGGGCGGGCCCGACCTATCAAGCTTGCGCAGTTCGGTGGTAGCGATAGGTTCACGGCCGCTTTCGTCCTATCCGACCAGGAGGGCAAATCATTCAGCTCGGGACATACGGCTGCATCGGCCTACTGGATCGTCGCCGTGCTCCTGCTCGCACCGCGGCGAATATGGCTCTTGGGCGTTGCGATTGCGTACAGCCTTGCCGTTTCATGGATGCGGATGGCTGCCGGGGGGCACTTCCTGAGTGATGTCGTGACTTCCTATTTCATTGTGGCGATCCTGGCGCTCGCGCTCTACGGGCTCTTCTATCAGCCACCCAGGGAATCCACGGAGTCTTGAACCACTAACCCTTAACTTAATGGCATTGGGTTCAGCGCGGGTCGATTTCGCAATCGAGTTGCGGCGGGCGCAATCCTATTGTGCCCGTTTCCGTCAGTCCTCTCCGATGACACGCTCGTCCCGGGGTTTGGACAAGAGCTTCTCGGCTTCGGCCTGGCTGTTTGCAAAGGCCATCCGATACTGGAACACCGCTTCGGATGGCTGCTCTCGACGCAGCCGGCGCACCCAGGCACGCGCATTCTGATAACGGTCTTCCGTTCCTATGTGCGTCAGCAATGACGGCGGCGAGATTTTGTAGACGAAGTAGGGCATCTGATTTCAACACTCATCTTCATATGAAAAACAAAGAATTACGACATCGCTAATACGCATTCGTTTTCCTCTAATACATGGACGGCTCCCACATTTTCCTTCTTCTAATGTAATCCGTTCCAGGAAGTTACTTTTCATACCATTTTCTCCTATTTCTAGTAACAGTTAACTAACATGCACGAGCCTGATGGTGTGCTAGGATGCACACATATTAGCACACATTGGCATTTATTTGCGGCAAAGAAATGATTCCCATGTTATTCGGTACTGCGGTGCCGTTGTACTAGAACGGCAGTCCGCGATGGGATATGCGGGCTAGCCAGCGGACCAAAGGCTCTATTGCTGCACCCATAAACACAGTTTTTGACGGGGAAAAGCGGCGACTATGGTATGGTTTGTACCCTAAATAATGCCGTTGCTCCAACCCCTATAGCACGACGGCCACACAACTCCGCAACCTACCACAAGGTCTGCATAAGCTATCGCAAACGAGATTTGCCTCGTCGCGCGTGCCTGTATCGGACGCCCGAGCGCAAGTCCTAAGGAGAGGCAGAAGATGATCAAACCAGTCGGCTCCGACGAGCTGCAACCATTGTTCGTTTATGATCCGGACCAGCACCATGAGCTGATGCGTGAGGCGAGGGATTTGCCCTCGGTGATGATCAGCTCCCAGGCTGCGGGTAACGCGGTCATGATGGGCGGCGGCTATTTCAGTCCGCTCAAGGGCTATATGAGGGTGGAAGACGCCGTGAGCGTAGCCCGAACCATGAAGACCACCGATGGTCTGTTTTTCCCCGTGCCTGTGCTGTGCCTGCTCGACAGCGTCGCTACCATCGAGGGGGCCCGCCGCATTGCCCTGTGCGACCCGAACATGGAGGGCAATCCGGTTCTCGCGGTCATGGATGTAGAGGACATCGAGACCGTCAGTGACGAACAGATGACCCTGATGACCGACCAGGTCTACCGCACGGATGATATGGGACATCCAGGTGTTGCCGCCTTTAATCGTCAAGGTCGGTTTGCGGTCTCCGGCCCCATCCGGGTGCTGCATTTTTCCTATTTCCAGGACGATTTCCCGGACACCTTCCGCACCGCAGTGGAGATTCGTCACGAGATCGCCGAGCGCGGATGGAGCAAGATCGTCGCCTTCCAGACCCGCAACCCGATGCACCTGGCCCACGAGGAGCTGTGCCATATGGCCATGGAGCGCCTCGGGTGCGATGGCTTGGTCATCCACATGCTCCTGGGCAAGCTCAAGTCCGGTGACATCCCCGCTCCGGTGCGGGATGCAGCTATCCGCAAGATGGTTGAGCTTTATTTCCCGCCGAACAGCGCCATGGTCACCGGCTACGGCTTCGATATGCTCTACGCCGGCCCGCGCGAGGCGGTTTTGCACGCCTATTTCCGCCAGAACATGGGCGCGACCCACTTCATCATCGGTCGCGATCACGCCGGGGTAGGGGACTACTACGGGGCCTTCGATGCCCAGACCATCTTCGACGAGGAGGTCCCGAAGGGGGCGCTGGAAATCGGGATCTTCAAGGCCGATCACACCGCCTGGTCCAAGAAGCTCGGCAAGGTGGTGATGATGCGTGAGGCACCGGATCACACCAAGGAGGACTTCGTGCTCCTGTCCGGCACCAAGGTGCGGCAGATGTTGTCCGAGGGCGTTGCCCCGCCCGAGGAGTTCTCGCGTCCTGAGGTAGCCCGGATTCTGATGGATTATTATCGATCCTCGAAGTGATCCTGAATGATTTGGCACGGTTTGGGGGACCGGACGTGTTGCGTTGCGACGCTCAAAGGCTCGCTGATCGTCTGCTTGGGTCATGCCGGCGTCTTAACGCAACCTACACCCACATTACCCCCCGCGCGGCCGTCGCGTTGCGCATAGGGCCGTAGGATGCGGTGAGCGCCTGCCCACCGCCTCAAGAACGCCTGCCTGCTCGCTGCTCCACTTGATCACCAAGGACGTCGTGGACCAGATGAGCACCATCCCCAGCTAGGCGGCCGGAACCGACATCATCGATCCTCCGTGAGTATGCGGGCTAAGACCAAGAGCAGCCGCCGCTGGCTCGATCGGCACTTCAAGGATGCCTATGTGAAGCGAGCCCAACAGGAGGGCTACCGTTCCCGTGCCGCGTATAAGCTGTTGGAGATCCAAGCGAAGGAGCGGATCTTGGGCCCCGGTATGTCGGTTGTGGACCTAGGGGCGGCGCCGGGCGGCTGGAGCCAAGCAGTGGCCCGGATCGTCGGGCCGCAGGGGCGGATCGTCGCCCTCGACAGCTTACCGATGGAGCCCTTACCGGATGTGATCTTCATTCAGGCCGATTTCCGCGAAGAGGCCTCCCTGGCTCGGCTTCGGCAAACCCTGAACGGTGAGACAGCGGATGTCGTGCTCTCGGATATGGCACCGAATCTGAGTGGCAACCCCGCGGTGGATCAACCGCGCATGATCTATCTATGCGAGCTGGTCCTGGATCTGGCACGGCAGTTACAAAAACCCGGTGGATCACTGGTGGTCAAGACCTTTCAGGGGGAGGGCTTCGAGGCGTTCCACAAAGCGGTGCGCGCTTCCTTCAGGCGCGTTGCCAGCCGTAAGCCGAAATCCTCCCGTCCCAGGAGCCGAGAACTCTATTTAGTAGCAACAGGGTATGCTTTATAGTAAGTTGCAGCGAGTGGATTTGCTCTTTGATAGAAACCGCTGGCGTCCCCATTTTCCGAGTAGATGCTCGAAAACGCCACCGGGGCCGGTTTTCGTGGAAGCAAGAGGGCTCATGCCTTGAGCGACATGGCGAAGAATGTGATTCTATGGGTGGTCATTGCGATCGTCCTGATGTCGGTGTTCAACAACTTTACGTCGACCCAACGTGGTCCGCAGGCGATGGCCTACTCCGACTTCGTCGATCAGGTGCATCAGGGCCAGATCGCGGAGGTGACCATTACCGGCCGCACCATCGAAGGGGTGAACCAATCCGGTCAGCATTTCTCTACCTACAGCCCCGGGGATGACGGTCTGGTGGGCGATCTGCTCAACAACAAGGTGCTGATCAAGGCGGGTCCTCCGGAGAAGCCCTCGGTCCTGATGCAGATCCTGATCAACTGGTTCCCGCTGTTTATCCTCATCGGTCTGTGGATTTTCTTCATGCGCCAGATGCAGGGTGGGGCCGGTGGTCGCGGGCCCATGTCCTTCGGCAAGAGCCGCGCGCGCATGCTCTCGGAGGATCAGGTCAAGGTCACCTTCAGCGACGTGGCCGGTGCCGACGAGGCCAAGGAAGAGGTCACGGAGATGGTCGACTTCCTGCGCGATCCGTCCAAGTTCCAGAAGCTCGGTGGTAAGATCCCCAAAGGCGTGCTCATGGTGGGGGCCCCGGGTACCGGCAAGACGCTCTTGGCACGGGCCATTGCCGGTGAGGCCAAGGTGCCCTTCTTCACCATCTCCGGCTCCGACTTCGTCGAGATGTTTGTCGGCGTGGGTGCCTCCCGCGTGCGCGATATGTTCGAGCAGGCCAAGAAGCACGCCCCTTGCATCATCTTCATCGATGAAATCGACGCCGTCGGTCGCCACCGCGGTGCAGGATTGGGAGGCGGTCACGACGAGCGCGAGCAGACCTTGAACCAGCTCCTGGTGGAGATGGACGGCTTCGAGGGCAATGAGGGCGTCATCGTCATCGCCGCCACCAACCGGCCCGACGTGCTCGACCCGGCCCTGCTGCGCCCGGGCCGCTTCGACCGGCAAGTGGTGGTACCTCTGCCGGACGTGCGTGGGCGCGAGCATATCCTCAAGATCCACATGCGCAAGGTCCCGGTGGGGGAGGATGTAAAGGCCTCGATCATCGCCCGCGGCACGCCGGGCTTTTCCGGCGCCGACCTGGCCAACCTGGTGAATGAGGCGGCCCTGTTCGCTGCCCGTGCCAACAAGCGTCTGGTCGATCAGGAAGAATTCGAGAAGGCCAAGGACAAGATCATGATGGGGGCGGAACGCCGCTCCATGGTCATGTCCGAGGAGGAAAAGAAGCTCACCGCCTATCACGAGGCCGGACATGCCATCGTAGGTTACTTGGTGCCGGCCCACGATCCGGTGCACAAGGCGACTATCATTCCCCGCGGCCGGGCCCTAGGCGTGACCATGTTCCTGCCCGAGGAGGACCGCCACAGCTGGTCGAAGCAATACCTCGAGAGTAAGATCTCAAGCACATTCGGCGGGCGTATCGCCGAGGAGCTGATATTCGGCAAGGAGAAGGTGACCAACGGCGCCACCTCGGATATCGAGGTCGCTACCCGGATCGCGCGCAACATGGTTACCAAGTGGGGCCTGTCGGAGAGGCTGGGACCCCTCACATACAGCGAGGAGGAGCAGGAGGTCTTCCTCGGCCACTCGGTGACCCAGCACAAAAACGTCTCCGACGAGACAACACACCTCATCGATGAAGAGGTACGCAGCTTCATCGACCGCAACTATGAACGGGCCCGCAAGCTACTCGACGGAAACATAGACAAGCTGCACACCATGGCCGATGCCCTCATCAAATACGAGACCATCGATTCGGACCAGATCGATGACATCATGGCCGGGCGTTCCCCGCGGGCACCCAGAGACTGGGACGAAGAAACAGAGGGTGGGTCCGGCAGCGCAGGGGTGACCCTAGGCCCCAAGCCCGAAGGCAGTGCGACCGGTGAGGGTCATATCGGCGGCCCGGCGGGTGAACACTAAGAAGCTGTCCGGTTAAAACGGATCCGAGCGTCGGGTTGCGTTACACCGCGTTCGGCACTGTGCCTGTTCGGGCGCAGTCCTGGGTTATTTGGCGTTGGTTGTAGGAAAAGATCCCTCCTGCGTCGGGACCAGTCCGGCGTGTTGGGTTACGGCGCGTTCGGCCACGTCACCGTGCTTCGGGATCGGACAGCGCGCCTAACCCAACCTACACTTAACGCGAGGCCGCGCGGGCCGGCAGCGCGGGGGTAATCTGGGTGTAGGTTGCGTTGAGACGCCGGTACCGACCTGGCCGTCGATCAATGAGCCGTTGGGCGTCGCAACGCAACCCGTCAAACCCTGTTCCGACGCAGGAGGGATCTTTCCCCCCAAACCGTGCTGAATCATTGGATAGGCTGTGCCCACCGGGTAGGCACAGTATTGGTGGGCACAGCCCACCCTACGCAAAATATGCATTCACTACTCAAAAGACGGTCTACTCGGGCGTGGCGGTCTCCTCGCCGGGGGCAGTATAGTTGCAATCCTTCCGGGGACAGACCTTCCGTGCTCCATCACGCTTGGTGACCTTGAGCGTGAGCACCGGCCAGCCGCATTGGGGGCATGGCCCGGCGACCGGCTCGTTCCAGAGCGCGTAATCGCATTTGGGGTAGGTGGAGCAGGAGTAGAAGACCTTGCCCTGCCGCGACTTCTTCTTCAGCAGGGTCCCCTGGTCGCACTTGGGGCAGGTGACACCCGTATCCTGGGGACGCTCCAGGGGCTCGATATAACGACACTTGGGATAGGCGCTGCAACCGATGAACTTGCCGTATTTGCCGCGCTTCATCTGCAGCTCGGAGCCGCACTCGGGACAGCTGCGTCCCTCCACCACCTCGGCCGGGGGTTGCTCGGGCTTGGTCGCGTCCGCCAGGTCCCGCGTATAATCGCACTCCGGATACTTGGTGCAGCCGATAAAGCGGCCGTGACGCCCGAGACGAATCGATAGGGGCGCACCACACTGGGGGCAGGCCTCTTCGATGGCCTCCTGGGTAACGTCGCTGCGCTTGACGTGCTCCTGGGTGTGATCGACGCGGTCCTTGAAGGGTCGCCAGAACTGTTCCAATAGGGGGATCCAGTCCTCTTCTCCGCGGGAGACCGCGTCCAGCTCGTCCTCCAGCTTGGCCGTAAAGTCGTAATCTACGTAGGAGGTAAAGTACTCGGTCAGGAACCGGTTGACGATGCGGCCCACATCGGTCGGGTGGAAGCGTTTCTTCTCCAGCTCCGCATACTCCCGTTCTTGCAGGGTGGAGATAATGCTGGCGTAGGTGGAAGGGCGGCCGATCCCGTATTCTTCCAGGGCCTTGACCAGGGACGCCTCGGTGTAACGCGGCGGCGGCTCGGTGAAGTGCTGCTCCGGGCGGATGGCCTTCAGGTCCACCAGCTCGCCTTCCCGCAGCTGGGGCAGCATCCGCTCCTGGTCGTCGTCCGCCCCTTTGGCGTCATCGCGTCCCTCCAGGTACACGCGCATGAAGCCGGGACTGACCACCGCGGAGCCGGTGGCCCGAAACAGGTTGCCCGCTCCCGCGCTCAGATCCACTGCCACCATGTCGATCAAAGCATGGGCCATCTGACAGGCCAGGGTACGCTTCCAGATCAGCTCGTAGAGCCGGGCCTGATCCGCGGTCAGATGGGCCTTGAGGTCCTGGGGTAGGCGCCGGATGGACGTAGGCCGGACCGCCTCGTGGGCCTCCTGGGCGTTCTTGGCCTTGGTCTTGTAGATGCGCGCCTGGGGTGGCAGGTGGTCGGCGCCGTAGCGTTCGCCGATGAACCCACGGATCTCGTCCAGGGCCTCGGTAGCCAGGTTGACCGAGTCGGTACGCATATAGGTGATGAGCCCCACCGCACCGCCGCCCACGTCCACACCCTCGTAGAGCTGTTGAGCGATCTGCATGGTGCGCTGGGCGGTAAAGCCGAGCTTGCGCGCCGCCTCCTGCTGGAGGGTCGAGGTGATGAAAGGAGGGGCCGGATTGCGTTTGCGCTGCTTGCGCTCTACCAGCTCGACCTTGAGCTTCCCCCGGGCCGCCTCCACCAGGGCGCGTTTAATCTCCTCGGCCCGGGCCTCGTCCCGGATGCTGAACTGCTCTAGCTTCTCGCCGGCAAACCGGGTGAGTTTGGCCTCAAAATCTTTGTCCTCCTTGACCGCGTCCGCGATAAGGGTCCAGTACTCCCGGATCTCGAAGGCCTCGATCTCCTGCTCCCGCTCCACGATGAGCCGGAGCGCGGGGCTCTGGACCCGGCCGGCGGACAGGCCGCGCCGGATCTTCTTCCACAGCAGGGGCGAGAGGTTGAAGCCCACCAGATAATCCAGGGCCCGGCGCGCCTGCTGGGCGTTGATCAGATCCACGGAAAGCCGCCGCGGATTGGCCACCGCGTCCTGCACCGCACGCTTGGTAACCTCGTTGAAGACGACCCGGTGCACCGGCCGCTTGCCGAGCTGACGGCGGTTCTTCAAGAGCTCGTAGAGATGCCAGGAGATGGCCTCCCCTTCCCGGTCCGGGTCGGTTGCCAGATACAATGCCTCGGCCTGCCTGAGCCTCCTGGCGATGTTCTGAACGTGCCGTTCGTTGCGCTCGATGACCTGGTACTGCATGGAAAACCCCTGGTCCGGATCGACCGCCCCCTCCTTCGGGACCAGGTCGCGCACATGGCCGTAGGAGGCCATGACCTCGAAGTCGGGACCTAAATATTTCTTGATTGTCTTCGCCTTGGCGGGCGACTCCACGATGACCAGGTTCATGGGTTTGCTTAGCATCCGATGGTGAAGGGCGCATAGAAAACGCGAGAAGCCACCTCGATGTCAAGCGATTGTTGGGAACGGATACATCGCCAAATCCAAAGCGGCGGCAGGATTGTGCCACTTGGCCGACCCCCCGCTTATGCCTGGCGCTGTCGATTCCGGTAAGCATCGGGGTAAGGTTGCCGCCGCACTCCAAAACGTCCGGTGGGACCCTTCCATGATCGTTGTCAGTCTGGAATCCATAAAGAGCCTCCTGAATTATTTGGCGCGGTTTGGCGGACCGGACGTAGGGAACCTGCTGCCCGTGCCCAACACAAAGATCCCTCCCTACGGTCGGGACAAGTGTTGGGCACGCCCACCGTCCAAAGATGCGGTTCGCCGCCGGGCACGTCCCGCACCCGGCGGCTCACCACATCCTTGTATGTTCTGTTTCCAAGGGAGAGCCAAGGATAAGCTATAAAAGGATTTGATGAAGAGGACCTGGGAAGCCGTCGCATCCTGAGGCCACGAGCCTGCACGTAGATTGGCTCCCCGCCCGCTGCCAATACCGAAGCGTATCCGAGGCCGTGAGCGGTGCTCGTGAGCCTGCAGACACAAGGTCGGTAGGCGAGGGTCCAGGGTCGGGGAACCGGGTACAGATCTTACTGGTTTTTTCGGATTGGAGACATGAACATGAACGTCGCCGGAATCGATGTCAGCTACCAAACCGTTACCTTGGTCATCAGCCAAGCCGGTCGGATGGGAAAATCCCGCGAATTCAAGAACACCTCCCAGGGGCACGCGACCCTGATCAACCGCTTGCGCAAGGCTCAGGTCAGTCGCGTCGGTCTGGAGGCGACCGGTCTCTATCACCTCGATCTGGCCCTGGATGACGCCGGGTTGGAAGTCATGGTCATCAACCCCAAGGCCGCCAAACGCTTCGCCGAGGCCATGCAGACCCGGACCAAGACCGATGCCGTCGATGCCACGCTCCTCGCCCAGTTCGCCCTGCGCATGCCCTTCGAGCCCTGGCAGCGTCCCGACGCACTGGCCCTGACCATCCGCGCTTGCGCGCGCCGCATCGCTGCCCTCAACCAGCTCCGAACCCAAACCAAGAACCAGCTCCATGCCGCTGAGCAAACCGCCGCGACACCAGACTTTCTCCTCGCTGACCTGCAACAGAGCATCACCCAGCTCGATGCGCAGATCGAACACCTGCGCCAGCAGGTCTTGGACCTCATCGCCGCCGATCAAGACCTCCAACCGACCTTCGAGCTCCTCATCAGCGTCACCGGCATCGCTGCCGCCAGTGCCATTCAACTCCTTGGCAAACTGCTGGTCCTGCCCCACGACATGCGGGCCAAGCAATGGGTCGCCAGGGCCGGACTCGATCCGCGCCAACACCAATCCGGCTCCAGCGTCAACAAAAAGCTCCGCCTGTCCAAGGCCGGCAACCGCTACTTGCGTATCGCGCTCTACATGCCGGCACTCAGCGCCGCGCGCCACGACCCTAACGTCAGGGCCGACTACCGTCACCTCATCGAACGACGTGGCCTCAAGAAGATCCAAGCCGTCTGTGCCATCATGCGTTAGCTCCTGCACACCATCCATGCCATGCTTAAGAACCGCACCCCCTTCGACAGCAGCCGCTTCTTTACCCCCACTGAAACCGCTGCCTGATAAATCTAATTTATCCATCGGAGGTGAATTTTTGTGGATCAGGAGGCACATTGGACTTGCATTGGAACAGAGTATCTACATGAACTGTCAGTCATTGATCTCGTCGATGTACTCTTGATCCTTCAGCGCCTTGCCGATTGCCGTATCGAGCCGTCGTAATAGCGCATCGAGTGACTCGGAATCCCGCCTGACAAGCGCGGCCAGCATGTTATGTTCGTCGGATGCCATTGCGGCGACTTCACCAAAGTCGAGAGCCTCGGAATAACCGATCTCGATGTTGCCCCCGTTTTCAATGAGCCATTCAATGTTCGGCAGTTTCATTGTTTGCAGTCCTGTTATTTATATTAATCGCTCGTAGGATGTGGTGAGCTTGCCTGCCACGCCCCAGGGATGGGGCAGGCACGGCGAACCGCATCATTGATGCAGTGAGCGAAATGAACCATATCATCAGTACGACGAGTAACGCGAACCAAATTAATCATGTCATTCTCCGGCTTCGACCGCCTCAACCGGTTCGGTTGCCCAATCAAGCGAATAGATCCCTCGCTCCACGAACGAATGAAAACTAGAGTGTTTCCAATCCGAAACCCGCTTTACCCATCCGTGCTTAACCGGATTCCAGTGGATATAATCAACGTGATGCATATAATCCTTATCGTCGCGAATCAGGTGCTCCCAGAATCGCCGTTGCCAGATTCCACGCTCTCCTCGTTTCCGACGGCTTTCGGAACTTTGCTCTCCTTCTCCCGGAACGAGCCCGCGCGAAAATCCAGCCTTTATCAATGCCCATCGGGTTGAATAATCGCTGTCACCCCACGGCAAGGTCCAAATGCAGTGTAAGTGATCCGGCAGTACCACGACTGCGTCGATAGCGAATGGATGATCGGCTTTGACCTTTCGCAAGACCTGTCGTAATCCGTCGATGTTTTCCGTCAGCAATCGGTTGTCGTGCCTCTCTGCCAAGTTCACCGTGAAGAACCAGGTTGCGCCTGAAATCTTTGGTCTTCTGTAATCGGTCACGTGACCTAGCCTCAAGGCACACCGAACGCCGATGCGCGCCGATTCATGATAATCCACGTCAATTCACGTAGGATGCGGTGAGCGCGGTAGATCTTACAGGATGGCACCACATAGGAGACGCGAACCGCATCATCGATGCCAGCCGGGAACCACGAATGAACACGAATTTTCACGAATCGGCGTAGCCTCTCGTAGGTGTCTTCTCTGAAGGTTGGCACAGATCCACAGGTCAGCACGAGGGTCTGCCCCTCCGGTACCGACGAGTGGGTTAGCGTGCATTCATGTGGATTCGTAGTTTATCTTCCAATGCGGTTCGTGTTACTCACCGCACCCTACGTGGGCTTTTTGATATATTATCAATGTGGTGTGCCCATAATTAAATCCTGAGCCTTCTGCTCTGGCAACCACTCCATAGTAAAATTCAGATGCTCAGCTTTTTTCTCTGACTTTGAGAACTGAATAGCGCACAACCTCCCCACACCTTTGGGTAAATTATGACGCTCTCGATAACTAACTATCCTCTTTGCAGACTCTAACGCTATGTTTCGCTTAATATCCAGTAATGTGCTGGAGATTGTTCTGAAAGCCTCCCCCCAGTTGTGAAGGCTATCTATGACAGATATTTTTTCCTGTGATGTCCTGAGATCTGCTATTAA
Source organism: Candidatus Thiosymbion oneisti (assembly GCF_004359955.1). NCBI lineage: Bacteria > Pseudomonadati > Pseudomonadota > Gammaproteobacteria > Chromatiales > Chromatiaceae > Candidatus Thiosymbion > Candidatus Thiosymbion oneisti. The sequence continues at coordinate 32,038 of NZ_SMSC01000027.1, read as the reverse complement.
TTGCTGGTTCCAAACCCCTTTTTCTTCGAGTAGTTTATCTCTCAAGATATCCAGTCGAAAGCCAATTCCTTCTTGCTCGATGCTATCCGTAAAAGATATCTGTATCGGTGGCATACCAACATGCTGACAATAATTTCTTAGTTTATAAAACAACCTATATTCAAATAGATTGTCATATTGTTCAGATTGAACTTTCTTCCATCTTCCAAATTGACCCGAGTTCCTTCCAAACTTTCGTGATAGCGAATGATTAGAATGGTCAAGTAACGACCTAAACATACTGAAAATATTTAGCAGTAGTCTAGAAAAGTTCAGAGATATTGAGTCAAATTTTTCCTCATTCATATCCCTAGTTTCTAGGAAGTTAGCTGCATAATGCACAACAGCTTCCAGAAACTGCTGAATATTTAGTTGAACACTATTAACCAACTGCAAGCTGTTGTGATATTCTGAGATAGCCCTTCTATCTTGTTCTAAAGTGTCATGGCAAATCACTTCAATTGCATTTATTTTTTGGGTTGGTTCCGCTTTCCCTTCTTCAAGCTCACCAACGACAAAAGCTAGATACCACTCTTCTTTATCTTGATTATCCATGAGCTTTTTTGGTTACCTAATAAGTTTTGCAACAGACCAGTGGATTACACTTATCCCTAGTCAACCTACTCCTATATTTCATTATCTCGGCGTCCTCTGTGTTTCTTTTGTGGTTCACCTTCCGATGCGGTTCGCTGCCTACCTGTGCGTCCCTGCACGCAAGCAGGTACTCACCACCCCATTGATGCGGTTCGCGACCCGGGTCAATGCTGTCCTGAGTGTCTGATCCGCGCTCACCGCATCCTACGCGGGTTGGCGCCTTTGCGGTTCATTTTGATGCGGTTCGCGCCCCCTGGTGGTGCCATCCTGTAAGACCTACCGCACCCACCACATCATTGATGCGGTTCGCGCTGGTCGCTCCGCTCCCGGCGCTCACCAGCATCCTACGATTCTTTGTGCCTTTGCGGTTTTATTGGCACGCCTCGCATTCGGGATCCAGTATCGAGCAGGCCTGGATTTCATCCGCCCCGTTTCCTTTACCCGAGGGGTAATGACCACCCACGGCATTCAGTTGGCTGGCCTTGGCGGCATCTGCCATGGTGGATTTCTCCAGATGGGTCGCACCCATGGAGCGCAGGTAGTAGGTGGTCTTGAGTCCCCGTACCCAGGCTAGCTTGTAGAGGTTGTCCAATTTCTTTCCGTTCGGCTCACGCATGTAGAGGTTGAGGCTCTGGGCCTGGTCGATCCATTTCTGGCGGCGACTGGCGGCCTCCACCAGCCAGCGGGGGTCGATCTCGAAGGCGGTGGCGTAGAGTTCCTTGAGTTCTTGGGGGATGCGGTCGATGGCCTGGATGGAGCCGTCGTAGTACTTGAGGTCGTTGACCATAACCGGGTCCCACAGATTCCGTTCCTTGAGGTCTTTGACCAGGTAGGGATTGACCACCGTGAACTCCCCGGACAGGTTGGATTTGACGAACAGGTTCTGATAGGTGGGCTCGATGGACTGGCCGACCCCGACGATGTTAGAGATGGTGGCCGTCGGGGCGATGGCCATGCAGTTGGAATTGCGCATGCCGACGGTGCGGACCCGCTCCCGCAACCCGTCCCAGTCCAGGGTGCTGCCGCGGTCCATCTGCAGATAACCGCCGCGGCTCCCTTCGAGCTGGGCGATGGAGTCGATGGGCAGGATGCCCCGGCTCCACAGGGAGCCCTCGAAGCTGGGGTAGCGCCCGCGCTCCTCGGCCAGGTCGGTGGAGGCGCGGATGGCGTGGTAGGCGACGACTTCCATGGAGAGATCGGCGAAGCGTACTGCTTCCTCGCCGGCGTAGGGGATGCGCAGCTTGTAGAGGGCATCCTGAAAGCCCATGATGCCGAGCCCTACCGGGCGGTGGCGCAGGTTGGACTTCCGGGCCTGGGGCACGCTGTAGTAGTTGTAGTCGATGACATTGTCGAGCATACGCATGGCGGTACTGACAGTCCTAGCCAGTCGGTCCGTGTCCAGGCCCCGTTCGCCCACATGGGCGGCCAGGTTCACCGAGCCCAGGTTGCACACGGCGATCTCCTGGTCGTTGGTGTGCAGGGTGATTTCGGTGCACAAGTTGGAGCTGTGTACCTGTCCTAAGTGCTGGTTGGTGTAACGCAGGTTGCAGGGGTCCTTGAAGGCGAGCCAGGGGTGGCCGGTCTCGAACAGCATACCGAGCATCTTGCGCCACAGGTCGACGGCCTTGAGGGTCTTGGCGACCCGCAGCTCGCCGCGGGCGGCCTTTTGCTCATAGGCGTAGTAGGTGTCCTCGAAGGCGCGGCCAGTGAGGTCGTGCAGGTCCGGGGTCTCGTCCGGGGAGAACAGGGTCCAGGGGCCGTCTTCGGCGACCCGTTTCATGAACAGGTCCGGCACCCAGTTGGCGGTATTCATGTCGTGGGTACGCCGGCGGTCGTCGCCGGTGTTCTTGCGCAGCTCCAGGAATTCCTCCACGTCGATATGCCAAGTCTCCAGATAGGCACAGACGGCGCCCTTGCGCTTGCCGCCGTTGTGGACCAGGGCGGCGGCGGTCATGTAGGTCTCGTCGCCGTCCACCTTGAGGTCGTGGACCTCGGGTACGGGCCGGATGGGGGTAACGGATTTGATCCTGGTGAAAATGCAGTTACCGAGGCGGAACCAGTTGTGCTTGGTCAGTGGCGGTACGCCCACCAGGCCGGCGATTCGGGGTACGGCGGGAATACGCAGATCGAAGCCGCAAGAGATACCGCTGAAGGCCACGATGGAGCCGTCGCTCCGGGTGCCCTCGTGGGTGTTGTTCCGCTCCCGGTACTGCCCGGCGCAGGGAACGCCGAGACGCAGGAGTTGATAGCGCAGACCTTCGGCTAGCGGAGCGGAGACGGAGGTAAAGTAGATTTCCTTGCCGCGCGAGACCCCGCCGTCGGTCTCCAGCAAGCCCTGGATCAGGGCCAGGGTCTGGTCATGGGGCAGGTGGCTGAAGCGGCGGGCGACGCGCTTATTGCCGCCGGCGTCGTAGAGGTCCTCGTAGGCGAAAGGCAGGTGGGACTGATCCAGACCCACGAAGCGCCCGGTAGTGGCACAGCGGGCTAGGCCCCGACCGACACTCCACTTGATCTGCACATAGGTATCGCCGCGCCCGTTCTCCCAGTAGCGGATACCCCGGGCATCCAGGTAGTCGCGCACGAACCGGAGCTGTCCGTTGTCGCCGCCGGGATTGCCGGAGACACCGAATTCCGAGCCGCGCGTCAGGTGACCGTCCCCGAGCAGGATGCCGTAGAGGCGGGCGTCGTCCCTGGTAAATCCGGGCACAGGGACCACTTCGTTCGGGATGACCTGGGCCACGTAGTCGCCGTGCGCGAGCCGGCCGGCCTCGATCCAGTCGGGAATGAAGCGCCCCTTCTCGATCTGTCTCAGAGTACGCTCGATGGACTGTTCCATGGGCACCCCTCGGATGGCCCAGAAGGGGTGGCCGGCGGTGACTCGCAAGTCCCGGATCGCGTGTTTGACCGCAATCCGCACCATGGGGGCGTCTTGCTGTTCGTAGACCAAGTGCTCCGTGATCTGCCGGTAGCGGCCCCGCTGGCCGAGCACCAGGTCGCCGACCTTGACTTGGTCAATGGATCGGGGTCCGTCGGCGGTGAAAACGGTGGTGTCCGGCGCGAAGCATTGGTTCACCGCCACCGCGGTGTCGTTGGCTACCTTGAGGAAGGGCACTACCCCTTGACTCTTGCCGTTGGTGCCCTTGATATGGGCGCCCATGCCCCGCACCCGGGTCCAGTCGTTACCCAGCCCACCCGCGAATTTGGACAGCAGGGCGTTGTCCTTGATGGCACCGTAGATGCCGTCCAGGTCGTCCGGGACGGTGGTCAGATAACAGGAGCTCAGCTGGGGACGCGGGGTACCGGCATTGAACAGGGTCGGGGTCGAGCTCATGAAATCGAAGGAGGACAGGAGCCGGTAGAACTCGATGGCCCGTTCCTCGCGGTCGAGCTCGTTCATGGCAAGACCCATGGCAACCCGCATGAAGAAGGCCTGGGGCAGCTCGCAGCGCACGCCGTGCGTGCTGTGGATGAAGTAGCGGTCGTAGAGGGTCTGCAACCCGAGATAGGTGAAGGCGAGATCACGCTCGGGCTCGAGGGCGGCGCCCAGGCGTTCCAGGTCGTACTGGGTCAGGCGGCGGTCCAAGAGCTCCAGGTCCGCCGCCTGCTTGACGTAGGCGGTGAAATAGTCACCGTAGCGTTCCGCCAGATCTGCTTGGGTCTCGACCCCCACGGCCATCCCCAGGAAGCCCAGAGCCTCCCGGCGTAGGATGTCCAGCAGCAGGCGGGCGGCGACAAAGCCGTACTCCGGCTCCTGCTCGATCAGGGCACGGGCGCTCATAACCAGGGCCTGGCTCACGTCCGCCTCCTTGATCCCGTCGAACAGGTTGCGGCAGGTGTCGTCCAGGACGGCCTGGCCGTCGATCGCTGCCAGGCCCCGGCAGGCCTCCGTCATCAAGCGCTGCAGACGGGCCATGTCCAACGGGTGGGTGCTGCCGTCGGCGCGGGTAACCTTGATCCGGTGTGTTTCCCGCGGTGCGACGGCGGCCTTCTCGGCCCGCTCGCGGGCCCGCTGCTCCCGGTAGAGCACATAGGCGCGGGCCACCTTGTGTTCGCCGGCACGCATCAGGGCCAGCTCCACCTGGTCCTGGATGTCCTCGATGTGCACCGTGCCGCCACCGGGCAGACGGCGGGTAAGGGCACCCACCACCTGGTCCGTGAGGGTCTTCACGGTATCATGGATCCGGCTGGAGGCGGCCGCGTTGGATCCCTCGACGGCCAGGAAGGCCTTGGTCATGGCCACCATGATCTTGTTGGGATCGAAATGGGTGACCTCGGCGTTGCGTCGGATCACCTGCACCTGTCCGGGAACACGGGCAGCGATCTCGGCCCGGTTATCCTGCGGCTCGCGCGCGGACGACGACGCAATGGGATCCGGTGGAACGATGGATGGCGCTTTATCAGGGGCCACGTTTCCTCCTCGGGCGGCTCGATTCGGGGTTTTCTCTGGGTTCTCCCACAGACGGGGTGGGTGGTGGGACACACACCCATAAACACAATATATACGCTGACAAAAGGCTGACTACTATATCTTGTGTTGACCTAGAGCAATCCTGAATTATTTGGCGTTGTCCGGAGGGTTTGACGTGTTGCGTTTCGACGCCCAACAGCTCATTGATCTACGGCCAGGCCCGGTTTGCGTCTCAACGCAACCTACACCCATATTACCTCCTGTGTTGCCTGCCCGTGCGGACCTTGCCCGAAGGCGTTGCGGGTTGCAATCCTGAGTGATTCGGCGCTGTTGGGGGGACCGGACTGAACATCCAGCAATCCTTTCACCATCCCCGGAGCGTGGGAGTCAGAAGTGGAAGCTCTTCCAGAAACCGTTCGCTCAGCCACAATCCACCACGGTCCCTCAGCTCCTCCAATGCGACAAATGGGTTCTCTATGAAGCCCGAATCAGAGGCTGCAAAGATCACACCCACGGTGCCTGTAATATTCAGATTTAACCGGGACGCTGATCGATGGCCTGCCAGATCTCGATGATCAAAAGGTCGCTCTTAATCTGTAAGGCCAATGCAATGGCTGCCGCCTCCCCGGCATCGACTTCGGCCTCCAACAGGCGCAGTAGGTTATCCGTTGCAGGGTCTATCTCCCGGACAAAGGGGAGCGAGTTCCGCCAATCGCCGTGTGTAGCCTGACCTAGGTCCAGCTCGATGGCGACAGCTTTCGGAATGGCAATGCTGCCGTAGAGTTTTTCGAGTAGATCTGCCTTTCCGATCCTCAGTAGACAAGACAGGGGGGTGGTATTGGAAACGATCATCTACCGGCCGGTTTCGCCGCGGCACGAGCGGTGTCGAGATCGCGGAGGGCGTCTGCCGGTGACCCACCCCAGGGCACTCGCCGTCGGGCAAGGAGTTCATCGAATGCGACTCGCTCCATTCGGGCGATCCGACGCGCCGGCGCTCGATCGAGCAGGCCTTCTTTTACGAGAAAGACTGCAAACTCACGCCGTAATTCCTCTTCGGCCCGCCCGGGGGGTAGCTTGAGAGAATGGGCGGCATCTTCCGGTATCTGAAGCGAGACAGCAGACATGATCGAGCCTTCCTTTCATAGCAAACGCCTTTCCGAATCCTAAGCATAGGAGGACCGCTGGACAAGCAGTAGGACTTCCTAAGTGAAAGGTTGATTGCTCAATGACTACAATAGACTGCATATCATTGCCGCCAGCCTATTACCGCTCTGGCGGTTTCTCGCTCGCCCTCGCTTGGCCGAAGCTCAACCCCCGGCAGGGCGAATAGCAGGGCGAAAAAAATTTCGCCGCGACAAATTTTGCTTGAGGCAGCGCGGGCGCGGCTGCGAATTCCACCAGGCCGGTAATCTCCTAAAAATGTGCAGGCCGGTGAGATATGAAAACCGGCCACCGACGGCAAGCGCCATCGCTTCCCTACAGCTCTACGTCCAACAGGACGCGATAGGCGGCCTGCTTATGCTCCGGTTGCCTGCGGTAGGCACACAACAGGGCGGACTCCTGGTGGGAAAGCTCGGCGGGACCCTGGCGACCCAGGAGTTCGGTAATCCGGTGCAGATCCGCTGCTTCCGCCCGGCGACTATGAGGCAGGAAGGTTTGCCGTAGCTCATAGGGACCCAGTTTGCCCGCCTGCAGCCGTTCCAGCTCCGGCTCGCCGATCGCAGTGAGATGCAGGCGATCCATTGCCATCTCCTGCATCATCGCATGTCCTACCTCGGCCACCAGGATGGTGGCTATGTATTGGGTCACGGCGTTCCGGGCAATAGGCCGCCGCTCGGAGCGAGTAAGCACCAGGGCCGGTATTCGTGTGAGCTCCGATGTGGTCAGTAGATGATACTGCTCATCTCCGTTTTGCTTCCGGAGCAGGGTTACTCCGTCCTGGTCCGTGAGGTGCCGCACACAGAAGGGTACGGCATCCCCCGTCAACAGCCAATCGATAGAGACGCCCTCTGCCCGATGAATGATCTCCAGGGCGTCCGCCGTCGGCACCTGACCCAGAAACATCTGGGTGATGCGTGTGCCTCGAATACCCAAGGCCTGTCCCCATGGGTGTTTTTTCCGCCCACCCAAAATAAAATTTATTCTCTCTAAAAAATCTTTATTACTCATTTAAAAATTATTCCTGGAATTATACTTATAAACAGTAATACGCCTTATCCGCCGTTTTGGCAAGCCAACTTCTAAGGTTCGCTCGGATCGGATTCAGATAAAGCGATGTTTTTAAAAGGTTTTATATGCGCTCATCCGGCCCGCCGGAGGCTTTGCGTACCCGTGCCGAGAGCTGGGACCATGCGCTCGCGGGTAGTGGTAAATCTTTAACTGGTAGAGGGTTAGGTTGGGTTGCTGCGCGGCTCGGCGGACTCAATTCTTTTGGGACTATCAGCTACTCTATCAGTTAGAAATTTACCACTACCCGCGCCTTTGTGGTTCAAATTGATGCGGTTCGCTCCGGTCCCGTCCCTGGGGCCGACGCTCACCCCATCCTACGCGGGCTGGTAATCAGTCCAGCATCTCCATCCCGCCCAGATAGCCCCGCAACGCCTCGGGTATCCGCACGCTGCCGTCCGCCTGCTGATAGTTCTCCAGCACTGCCACCAGGGTCCGGCCTACGGCCAGGCCCGAGCCGTTGAGGGTATGGACCAGCTCGGGCCTGCCGGTCTCCGGGTTGCGCCAACGGGCCTGCATCCGCCGCGCCTGAAAATCCTCGAAATTGCTGCAGGACGAAATCTCCCGGTATCTCTGTTGGCCCGGCAGCCAGACCTCCAGATCATAGGTCTTGGCGGCGGAGAAACCGAGATCCCCCGTGCATAGGGTCACCACCCGGTAAGGCAGGCCAAGGCGCTTAAGGATCGTCTCGGCATGGCCGGTGAGCTCTTCCAGGGTGGCATGGGAGTCCTGCGGACGCACCGCCTGTACCAGCTCCACCTTCTCGAATTGGTGGTGGCGGATCATGCCTCGGGTGTCCTTGCCGTAGGAGCCCGCCTCGCTGCGGAAACAGGGGGTGTGGGCCACCCACTTGCGGGGCATGTAATCGGCATCGATGATGCAATCCCGGACCAGATTGGTGACCGGGACCTCCGCGGTAGGGATCAGGAACAGATCCCGCTCCCCCGGAATCTTGAACAGGTCCGCCTCGAACTTCGGCAGTTGAGCCGTGCCGTACAGACTCTCCGCGTTGACCAGGTAAGGAACATAGGTCTCGGTATAGCCGTGCTCGGCGGTGTGGGTGTCCAGCATGAATTGGATCAAGGCCCGGTGTAGTCGGGCCAGGGGACCGCTCAGGACCACGAAGCGCGAGCCGGCCAGCTTGGCCGCCGTGTCGAAATCCATCCAGCCCCTGGGCACGCCCAGGTCCACGTGATCTTTGGGCGCGAAGTCGAAGACCTGCGGCTCGCCCCAACGCCGCTCCTCGCGATTGTCATTCTCCCCCGTACCGTCCGGGACGCTGGCGTGGGGGAGGTTCGGCAGATCCAGGGCGAGCCCCTGCAATGCTTCCTGCAGGTCGGCAAGCCGCGCCTGGGCCGTTTTGAGCCGCTCGCCCAGGTCGGCCACCTCCGCCAGCAGGGGTGCCGTGTCTTCCCCCGCGGCCTTGGCCTTGCCGATAGCTTTGGAACGGCGGTTGCGTTCGTTCTGCAGCGCCTGGGTCTCGACCTGCAACGCCTTGCGTTGGGTCTCCAGGGCCTCGCAGCGCTCCTTGTCCAGCGTCACGCCCCGCCGTGCCAACTGCGCGGCTACAAAGGAGCGCTCGCTCCGCAACCGTCGAGGATCTAGCATGGTTTCCCGCCCCCTTCGATGGTAACCGGCCAGGACACCACATGCCCCGGCGCGACGAAATCCGCAATCCGCTCGATGGCCCGCTCCGCCTTCTCCGGCAGGTCGAAGAACTCGAGCACCAACGGCAGATCCACCGAGAGATCCACCAGCGAGGCCTCGTGTACCACCCCCGAGCCCCCATAGCCGGCGATCCCCCGCATGACGGTGACGCCGCATACCTGCAGCTCGTCATGCAGGCATCTGAGTAGGGATTTCATCTCGTGATCCGACTCCGAGAGATAGACCCGGACCATCAGGGCACGGACGCGACTCACAGCCACCTCCCGAGCAACAGGCCCACCCAGCAGGCCAACACACAGACCAGCACACTCAGCACCAGGTTGAGCAAGGCCCGGCCCGGATAGCCCCCTTCAATCAGTGCCAGGGTCTCCATCGAGAAAGTGGAAAAGGTGGTGAAGGCCCCCAGAAACCCCACCAGCACGGCGGCCCGCAGCTCTGGCCCGGCGGTCGACCGCTCCATGAAGAGCACAAACAGCAGGCCCATCAGAAAGGACCCCAGGGTGTTTACCACCAGTGTCCCCCAGGGCAGGTCCCGGCCCAGCAGGCGATAGACACCGCTCGACATCCAAAAACGCCCCAGGGCCCCCAATGCACCGCCGCCGGCAATGGCCAAGATCTGCAGCAAGCCCCTGTCCTCCTCCCAAAGTCAGATAGTCTACACCGGTGCGCCGTCTCCCACCGTGTTTGGCACGCGGCGGCCGGGGCGAGCCTATATAACCTTGTTGTGGTGGGTCGGGTTAGACGCGCCTTCCGGCGTTGACGGGTATCTGCGGGACCGAACGCGCCGTAACCCGACAACCCCGTCTTCCGAATCCGCAGAGGCGCTCGAAGATCCCCGCTCACGGAAATCGGTTGAGCAAAGCCGTAGATACTCTGTTCCGATTATGCAGCTGATGACATAGTGCAGGAGTGTGGCCCCGACGGCGAGGAAGACGCCGACGCTCCCGGCGATGAGCTCTATCTTCCCGACCCCGGAGTAGGTGAGCGTCAACCAGGTGAGATAGGCGCTTACCCCGGCGACGAAGAACACCACGAAGAAGGACAGGGCGGGCGAGCTGCATTTCCGGCAAAGTTTCGTTGAGCGGAACCTGTTCATTCTTTTATCTTTGCCATTTTATACCTCGTTGTGTCTCGTCGCGGAGGTTTCCAATGGAAGTCGATGCTGTCCCTCGTCGCCTGCTCGCCGGAGTCTTCGATCAAGCCCTGGGGGCAGTGCGGGGGCGGTCGGTGGTGCGGCGGGCCTTGCGGGCACGGGGAATCGAGGGAGCCGTGATCCTCATCGCCGTGGGCAAGGCAGCCCAGTCCATGACCGAGGGCGCCTGGGACGCTCTGGGCGAGCAGATCCGTGGCGGGCTGGTGATCTCCAAGCCGGGCCATCTGGTCCCCGGGCAGCTGGCGCGCTTCGGCCTTGAAGGTGTTGTCGGTGGGCATCCCGTCCCCACCGCCGGCAGTCTGGATGCGGGACGGCGTCTGCAACGGGTGTTGGACGGAGCGGGCGAGGAGACCTTGCTGTTTCTGATTTCCGGTGGCGCCTCCAGTCTCGTGGAGGTGCCGGCCGCCGGGCTCGGTCGCGCGGAGTTGGCGCGCATCAACGCTTGGCTCCTGGGCAGCGGATTGCCGATCGAGGCCATGAACCTCATCCGCAAGTCGGTCTCCCGCATCAAGGGTGGTGGGCTCCTGACCAGGCTCGGGGGACGCGATCCGCGGGTGCTGGCTATCTCGGACGTGCCAGGAGACGATCCGGGCGTCATCGGCTCCGGGCTGCTGGTTCCCGAACCCCGGCTCGCGGCGCGGCTGGCGGCGCTGGAGCTGCCGGATTGGCTACGGACCTGGACCAAGCGGGCGATGGCCGAGCGTACCGGCATCCCGGAGCAAGGCCCCGAGATCGAGCTGGTGGCAACCCTGGACATCGCCAAGGATACCGCTGCGGCCGTTGCTCGGGATGCAGGGCTCGAGGTCCATCTGCATCGGGAATTCCTGGCAGGCGATGCTGCCGAGCGGGGAAGGGCGCTGGCCCGGCGGTTACTCGACGGACCGACCGGGCTACATATCTGGGGTGGCGAGACGACTGTGCGTCTGCCCGAGCGCCCTGGGCGCGGCGGGCGCAATCAGCAGCTGGCCCTGTCCGCGGCGGTGGTATTGGCCGGACGGGATGACTGCTGCCTGCTCAGCGGCGGTACCGACGGCACCGACGGCCCCACCGACGATGCCGGCGGCCTGGTGGACGGCGGCACCCTGTACCGGGCGGAACAGGCCGGATTCGACGCCGATGCCACGCTGGCCGCGGCGGATGCAGGTACCCTGCTGGCCGCCACCGGCGATCTGATCCACACCGGTCCCACCGGCACCAATGTGATGGATCTGGTGTTGGGTCTTAAGGTGGGTTGACGTTTAGCGAACCGCATCAGCCAAGTAGATAGGGATGCGCCATGCTCGAAATCGAAATCGGGGTCGAAATCGGGATTCCGATTGCGGTCCCGATCCCGATTTCGGTTTGCGTTGCGACGCACCAAATCTCGCTGATCGTCCGCCGGGTCAGTGCCGGCGTCTTAACGCAACCTACGCCCATATTTCCCACCACGCGGTCTGCCCGCACGGACCTCGCGTCGAGTGTAGGATGCGGTGAGCGCGCTGGCTCCGAGCTTACTAGCCGGTCCAGGCCCTTCTCGCGCGAACCGCATCAATGAATGGCCCGTACCCGACCAGTTGGGTACGCCCACTGTCCACAGATGCGGTTCGCGGCCTGCCTGCCCCGTCCCTGGGACGGTCGGCAGGTGCTCATCGCACCATTGATGCGGTTCGCGCCTCCTCGTGGTGCCATCCTGTAAGACCTACCACGCTCACCGCATCCTACGGGCGGTGGTGCCGGAATCGACGTCTTAACACAACACGACGCTAACCGGGCCTGATCTCTTCTCGCTCCCAGCCGTTCTCCGAAACCGCCAATATTTCACTTCGGTCTGCGTACCATTCGGCGAGCACAAGACGGGTCACGGGGTTGCCGTCGAGCGTGAAGGAATGGTCCGCCGGTCGGTGGGTATGGCCGTGGATCAGCCGTCGGGCCGAAAAACGACGCATGTATTCTTCAACCGTCCGCTGGTTCACGTCCATGATCGCTGGTGTCTTCTCTGCTATGGCCACGCCACTCTTCCGGCGGTAGTCGTCGGCGATGGCGCGCCGCTTGGGTAGGGACTTCCAGAGAAAAAGACGCCGCACGACGGGGTTGCGTATGCGTCGGCGGAACTTCTGATAGGGCACGTCGTCTGTACACAACAGATCCCCGTGCATGAGCAGGGTGGGGGTTCCCGCCAGCTCCACCGATGTAGGGTCTGCGAGCAGTGTACAGCCGGTATCACGGGTGAAGGTGCGCCCGATCAGAAAATCCCGGTTGCCGTGCATCAGGTAGCAGCTGGTGCCTGCTTCCGTCAGCCTGCGCAATGCGGCGCGGATCTCGGGATAGGGGGGTTGGTCGTCGTCATCGCCGATCCAGGTATCGAACAGATCACCGAGGATGTAGAGAGCCTGGGCCTCCCGCGCGCGCTTGCGGAGAAAGCCGAGAAAGCACTCGACCGTGACTGGTCGGTCGGGGGCCAGGTGGAGATCGGAGATGAAGAGGGTAGCGGGCATTGGGGGAGGGGTCGGTCGGGGGTCCGGAACAGAGTCCGCGGCGAGACTGTACAAAGAACTGCGTAATCTGCGGATGGAGGATGTCGTTACAAACCCTTGCCCGCGGGTGCGAGAAACGGCTTGTAGAATCACGCTGCTTTATGGCGCTTCAATCCGATAATCGCAGGCGTTCCACGCTCCGGCCTCCGACTAGGTGTTCGGTCAGGATCTCCTCGATGTCTTCCCGGTCCACATAGGTGTACCAGGTAGCCTCGGGATAGACCACGATCACCGGACCTTCGGCGCAACGGTCCAGGCAACCTGCCGTGTTGATGCGAACGCCCCCGGGACCTGCGATGCCCAGCTCCTTGGAACGCCGCTTCATGTGATCGCGCAGACCCGACGCGTCGCACTGGGCGCAACATTGGCTGCCGTCGTCCCGCTGGTTGGTGCAGAAAAATACATGGTAACGATAATAAGCCATGATCGACATCCGACTGCTGGAATGATGGGCACAGGTTACCATCTTGAACCCGCCTGATCGCCGGCGCACAATCAAAGGCAGCTATCATCGAACTACCCGCTTTATCAGCCATGACCACACGCAAGTTCAGTCCCCTCGACCGGGTCCTGCTCAATCTGGACCGGGCCGTACGCACCGTCTTCGGCAGACCGCAGACCACCGGGCGGCCCAATCCGGCCGGGGGTATCGCCGAGACCGAGCTCTCCGAGCAGGAGCGCAGACACATCGCACGCCTGATGCGGATCAACCATACCGGGGAGGTCTGTGCCCAGGCCCTTTACCAGGGTCAGGCCCTCACCGCCCGTCTACCCGAGGTACGACGCGCTATGGAGCGCTCGGCCCGGGAAGAGAACGACCACCTCCAATGGTGTGAGACCCGCATCGATGAGCTCGGCGACCGCAAGAGCCTCCTTAATCCGTTGTGGTACGCGGGTTCCTTCACCATCGGCGCCCTCGCCGGGCTGGCGGGTGACAAATGGAGCCTGGGATTCGTGGTCGAGACCGAGCGCCAGGTGGAAGGTCACCTGGACCAGCATTTAGCTAAGATCCCCGTAATCGACCGGAAGACCCGCGCCGTCCTCGACGAGATGAAGGCGGACGAGATTCACCACGCGGAAATAGCTCACGCCGCCGGAGGCGTATCCCTGCCGGGACCGGTCAAGCTCGCCATGCGCTTGGCGTCGAAGGTCATGACCCGCAGTGTTTACCGGATCTAGGGTGGGTTGACATTCACAACCGAACGGCTGATTTCGGGCGTTGGGAAAAAGGACACCGGGAGCTTGAAACGGAGGCCTTGTCACCTTACCGTTCTCGATTGGGACTCGCCTACCATGAATCCTGTCGATGACCCGCATCGAACACATTGCTCGGCCGAATCGTCCATGGGAGTGGCTTTGATCTTTGCGGCCTGGGCAAGCGGCACCCACTTGAGGCGACCTTAACCACTGCCGCGAAAATTGGAGGGGCCTAATGAAACGACAGCAACCACAGAGGAACCCGCAATCGGGATGGGTAGCGGCGCTTGGCCTCGCCCTGGTGGGCGTCAGTTGTGCGTTGCCGGCGGCCCAGACCGGCTATTGGCTCCCGAACCCTGATGACAGTGTCTTCGGCCAAATCTTCTATGTGAAGAGCGAGCGCAAGGATACCCTGTTGGATCTGGGCCGCCGGAGCGGATTCGGCTATGACGAGATGAAGTCCGCCAATCCCGGGGTGGACACCTGGTTACCGGGCAAGGGCACCCATGTCCTCGTGCCTGCTCAATATGTGTTGCCCCAGGCCCCGCGGCAGGGACTAGTGCTCAACCTGGCGGAGAAACGGCTCTATTACTTCCCCACGTCCGGCAAAGTGGTCACCTACGCCGTCAGCATCGGGCGCGAGGGCTGGGACACGCCGCTCGGTAACTTCAGCATTGTGAGCAAGGTCAAGGACCCGACCTGGACGCCCCCGGCCTCTATTCGCGCTGAGCACGCGGAGCAGGGAGAGATTCTGCCGGCGGTAGTTCCGGCAGGGCCGGACAATCCCTTGGGACAATACGCCCTGCGCCTGAGCGCCAAGAAGTATCTCATCCACGGCACCAACAAGCCCTGGGGGCTCGGTATGCAGGTCAGCCACGGTTGTATCCGTATGTACCCGGAGGACATCGAGCAGCTGTTCCCGGAGGTCCCGATCGCCACACCCGTCACGATCGTCTACCAACCCTTCAAGGTCGGTTGGCGCGACAATGACCTCTATCTGGAGGTCCACGCCAAGGACAAAGACAAGTCTAGATCCCCCAAGGAGGTCATCCCGCCGGCGATCGCCGAGGCGCAGGGGGTGAATGTGGACTGGAGGGAAGTGCGTAGGGCCATAAAAGAAAACACCGGCCTTCCACACCTGGTGGGAGGCCGGCAACAGCCGCCGCAGCGGCTCTATCTGGATAGGATCTTCTAACTGCGCTTACTTGCGCATCGTCTTCTGGAACATGCGGTCCAGGCGCTCGGTGTTGGCGTCGCAGCACGCCTGAGCGTCGGTGGCCTTGTCGTAGGCTTCCTGGACCTTCTTCTCAAGGTCCTTAGTGACCGTAGCGCATCCACCTAGTAGGCCGATGCCCAAGACGGCAGCTGCGGACAGAGAAGTGAGCGTAATCGTTTTCGACATTGGTGTGTCTCCTTGTGTGGAAAAAGCCAATCGGCCCTTTTTTATATCACATTGAGTGGGATTTTTCCGAGCATCGAGAATAATAGCGTATGTAGGATAAGGGGTCTAAACCTATTGCAAGGCTACACGCAACATGCAGCTGAGATGATATCCTCTTAATTTGAAGAAAAGCAAGGCAGTCGATCCCAACCTCGCCGGCAGCAGCCGGGACCGACGCGGGTATTTAGAGGCCTGATCCTGAGGTATCCCCACAAATCAGCCTCTGGCTCCCACGCTCCAGCGTCATGAAACCTGGTCCCGACGGAGGAGGGATCTGACGCTCCAGCGTCGATTAAGCGCCTCGGTCGGCTAACCGCCAACGCCGATTAACGCAGAGGAGCTGCGTCCGCTGGAGCGGACAAGACGGCGTTCCCATGCTGGAACGCGGGAACGAGCGCATACATGACCAAGATCCGCTGAGATGGTACGGCGCTACTACGACAAGACAGAAGATACCGGGGACGGGAACCCCTTCCGAGGCCACCAGGGCTTCCTGGGCGATGCCCACATCCGGCGCGCCGGCGGAGCGGACATGCCGATCCGCGAGCTGCCGCCGTTCCTGCGTGCCCTTCTGGTCATGGACGGCACCGTCACCAAGATCCTCGAGGCCTATTTCTGGGAGCCGGTGGAGGTCGTGACCCTAAGACAGGAGTTCGTCCACGCCGAGCGTCCCATCCCGTGGATACGGATCGACCCCGGCGACCGGGTGTTGATCCGCCGCGCGCGTCTCAACGGCATAGAAAGCAAACGCGCCTATGCCACGGCCTTCTCGGTCATACGCACCCAGCTGATGCCGGAGGCTTTCAAGTTACAGCTGATCAGCCGCCGGATCGGCATCGGCGTACTGATTCGCGACAGTGGCCTGGAGAGCTACCGCGAGGTGCTGGAGATAGGTATCGAGCCGGCGGGTGGGAGCGGCGACCCGACCGCCCTCGATGAATCGGATCTTGTCTTCCGCACCTATCGCATCCTCATCGACGGCGAGCCGGTGATCCTGATTACCGAGCACTTTCCCCTAGATTTATACAGATGATCGAATGACTAGCGAGGCTTCACCTCAAATCGACGAGTCGTGAGTCGCTGTCGGCAAGAACCACGGATGAACACGAATGGACACGGATCTTTAAAATTAGTCGCTACCAGCTACCAGCTACCAGCTTTTCTCTCGTTCCCACGCGCCGCGTGGGAACGCGGAAGCTCCGAGCCGCAGAGTGTCTCGGAGAGGCTACGAGCCCTAGTCCGCAGGTCGGGTCAAGCGCGTGCTTGGGTGTTCGGTCGAGGACCGTAGGGCGGGAAAGCGCCGCGCATCCCGCCGTGCGGTGGGATGCGGCCATCCAGCCTGTGAAAACCATTGGTCAGTGCAGATAACAACCGGCAAGGGAACCACGGATGAACACGGATGGAGACCAATCCGTGTTTATCTGTGTCTATCCGTGGTTCGATATAGCGAGGATCAGATAGTGCTCTCGTTCCCACGCGCCGCGTGGGAACGCGGAAGCTCCGCGCCGCGGAGGGTCTCGGAGAGGCTACGCGCCCTAGTCCGTCGGTCGGGTCAGCGCGTGCTTAGGTGTTCGGTCGAGGACCGTAGGGCGGGAAAGCGCCGCGCATCCCGCCTTGCGGTGGGATGCGGCCATCCCTGGCCTTTCCCACCCTACGCGGGCTGTTGGCTCACACGCTTGGCTTTCACGCTCCAGCGCCAAAACTAGCAGAATCGATCGAAACCAGGCACTAGAATTCACCACTACCCAAAATTCCAGCGGATCTGAACATGCGTTGTCGGGCACACTATCTCCTGATCGCGGTCATCACCCTGTCGGGTATGGGACAGATGATCGTCGCCTGCGGTCAAAAGGGGGATCTCTACCTCCCGGAGCCGGAACCCGCGCAGCAAACGACGGCGGGTACCGAGACCAAGGCGGTACGGCAGGCTAAAGCCGATGGCAAGGCAGCGGCGGAAGCAGGACCCGCGGCGGCTTCCGAAGCCAGGCAGCCGGGATCGGAACCCGCGCAGCAAACGATGGCCGGTGCTGAGGCCGACGCGGTGCGGCAAGTTGCAACCGAGGATGAGTCGGCAGTGAAGGCAGGGCCCACGGCGGCTTCCGGGGTTGAACAGCCGGAGCAGGAATAGATCGATGGACTACTTTCAGTACCGGGGTACCGAGTTACACGCCGAAGATCTGCCCGTCGCCGCCATCGCGGAGCGCTTCGGTACCCCCTGCTACGTCTATTCCCGCGCCGCCCTCGAGCGTCATTGGCACGCCTTCGATGATGCATTCGGAAATCGGTCTCACCTGATCTGCTTCGCCGTCAAGGCCAATCCCAACCTCGCGGTACTGAACGTCCTGGCGCGCCTGGGCTCGGGTTTCGACATCGTCTCCGTGGGTGAGCTCACCCGGGTGCTGGCCGCCGGCGGAGATGTCTCCAAGGTGATCTTCTCCGGTGTCGGCAAGCGCGGTGACGAGATCCGCCGGGCCCTGGAGCTGAACATCCGCTGCTTCAACATCGAGTCGGAGCAGGAGTTGGAGCGCATCGATGCCATCGCCGGGGAGTTGGGCACCCAGGCCCCTGTTGCCGTGCGGGTCAACCCGGACGTAGATGCCCGCACCCATCCCTACATCGCCACGGGACTCAAGGAGAACAAGTTCGGCATCGACATCCAGGCAGCGGAGGCCGTCTACCGGCGGGCGGCGACCTTACCCAATCTGCTGGTGACCGGCATCGACTGCCACATCGGCTCCCAGCTGACGGAGCTTGCCCCCTTCGTCACCGCCCTGGAACGGGTCCTGGCGTTGGCGGACAGGCTGGAGCAATCCGGTATCCCCATCGTCCATCTGGATCTGGGCGGGGGGCTCGGTATCCGCTACACCGACGAGCAACCGCCGGCGCCGGATGTCTACGCCCGGGCCCTCGATCATCTCCTCACAGGACGCCGCTACACGCTCATCCTGGAGCCGGGGCGGGCCATCGCCGGCAATGCGGGAATCCTGCTGACCCGGGTGGAGTACCTCAAGGCCACCGGGCGTCGACACTTCGCCATCGTCGATGCGGCGATGAACGACCTGCTGCGCCCGGCCCTCTACCAGGCACGGCAGCAGGTCGTACCCGTGCTGCGTAATCGCACCGGAGCGCGTGCCCGTTACGATCTGGTGGGTCCGGTCTGCGAGACGGGGGACTTTCTCGCCGAGGAGCAGGCTCTGACCTTGACCCCGGGCGACCTGCTGGCGGTGCGTTCCAGCGGTGCCTATGGCTTTAGCATGAGCTCCAACTACAACAGCCGCCCACGGGTCGCGGAGGTCATGGTGGATGGCGCCGAATCCTACCTGGTAAGACGCCGCGAATCCCTCACAGACCTTTACCGGGGCGAATCTGTCCTGCCCGGATAACCCGATGCAACGCCGACCGGAACCCGAATTGATGACGGAGGCCGAACAGGCCCGCGCCTACGCCCAAGCCGACTCCTCCGAGCCCAACGCGCTCTTCATCCGGTTGCTCGACGCCCTGAAGCCGGGCGAGCTCACCGGGGCCCGCGCCCTGGATCTGGGCTGCGGACCGGCCGACATTACCCTGCGCTTCCTTAAGGCCTACCCCCAAGCCGAATGCGATGCGCTGGACGGCTCGGCCGCCATGCTGGGGGAGGCCCGCCGGGCGCTGGACGAGCGGCCGGGATTGGCCAGGCGTTGTCGGCTGGTCCGGGATGTCCTACCCTCCACGCGCATCCCCCAATCCGCCTATGATCTGGTGCTCTCCAACAGTCTGCTCCATCACCTGCACGATCCCCAGGTCCTGTGGCAAAGCATCCGCACCGCCGCCAAGCCGGGCGCCAGCGTGCTGGTCATGGACCTGATGCGCCCCCCATCGGCCATGTGGGCCGAGTCCCTGGTGGTGGCCTACGCCGCAGATGCCCCGGAGGTGTTGCGCAAGGACTTCCGCAACTCCCTGTTCGCCGCCTTCGAGCCCCAGGAAGTGGTTGCCCAGCTCAAGCAGGCGGGGCTCTCCGAGCTCGAGGTCGGCGTCGTCAGCGATCGCCACCTGGCGGTACAGGGGCGGCTCGGTTAAGCGCAGCAGATCCCGTGCAGGGAAGAAGGTCCCTTTTTAGAGTCCGCAAATGGACACGAATCGGAAAGCTCTCCGGTGGCGGGTAAGTTTTAAGTCTATGAAATTTAAACCACAGAGAACACAGAGGACACTGAGAAGAGAACTAGTCAATTCTCTGTGTCCTCTGTGCCCTCTGTGGTTCAAAATCAAGTTAGGGTAGGGTCCGCTGTGCGGACCGCCTACAGGTTGCGACCATTTTCCTTGGTGAAAATCCGCGCAATCCGTGGATAAAGTCAGGCTCTTTATGGATTCCAGACTGTTTTGGAGTGCGCCGGCAAAGCGGCGCGGTCGAATCGAACCTCAGCAATCGGGGATACCCGTGGTGTTTACCGGGAACCTGGACGCCGGGTTGCGCACGCGCCGCGGCGACGGCGCTTTCCCCTGGCCGCCGTGCCTTTACGTTACCGAATCCAAAGCGGCGGCGGGTCGGTACGCTCGGCCCGTTCCGCGGCTGGGTCGGGTCCCGCGGATTCCGGTCGCTATCGGGGTCAGGTTGCCGCCGCACTCCAAAACATCCGGTCGTGCCCTTCCATAATCGTCAGCAGTCCGGAATCCATAAAGAGCCAACCCGGAAACATAAAAAGCCCCTCGCCGGGGGAGGGGTCGGGGAGAGGGAATCAAATGCCCAACCTGCACTCATCGTGCCTTCCCTGCGCGCAGATTGCCGAGGAGTAATAGGATCACACCCAGGGTGATGGCGCTGTCGGCCACATTGAACGCCGGCCAGTGCCAGTCGCCCACATAGAGGTCGATGAAATCCACTACGCGGCCCGTGAGCACGCGGTCGATCAGGTTTCCCACTGCCCCACCGACGATCAGAGAGAGGGCGGCGGCCATGAGGCGTTCCCGCGGCCCGAGCCGCAGCAGCCAAATGACCAGCACTACCGACATCAGGATGGCGAAGCAGGCGAAGAACCAGCGTTGCCAACCCCCGGCGCTGGCCAAGAAGCTGAAGGCGGCCCCCTCGTTATACATCAAGGTCAGGTTGAGCAGCGGTACCAGGGGCAAGGGGCGATAGGGATCCAGCATAGCCGCGGCCAACCACTTGGTCGCCTGGTCGAGCACCACGACCAGCACGGAGAGCCACAGCCATCGGGCCATCGCCGGGTTTGTTATCAGCTGCATTGGTCTGTCGATGCTCTAGTAGGTCGTCTCTCGTTCCCACGCTCCGGGACCCCGGTGATTTTGCCTCGTCGATGAAGGGCCGTACCTTGGGTCGAGGCTCCACGCTATCTGCGAAGCGTCAACTATAAAGCCGGAAACGCGACCGGACCAGCGTCGGGAAGCAAATTTGCCGGCTGCCAGCTAACAGTCACCGGCTTCCAGTGGCTGGCAGCCGGCGACTGGTAGCTGGTACTGATTTATACGCACTTGCCCTGGGGCAACCCCGATTGGTGATAGCATTATGGGTCCTGATGCCTTACCCCGAGGAGTACCCATGTCCAATGTCCGTTTCTTTCGAGGAAAACATCCCCAAATCGCCGCTGACGCCTGGATCGATGCCTCTGCTATCGTCATCGGCGATGTGAAGGTCGGCCCGCGCTCGTCGATCTGGCCCTTGTGTGTTATCCGCGGCGACGTCCATCGCATCGAGATCGGGACCGCTACCAATATTCAGGACGGCACCATCCTGCATGTCTCTCACGACAGCCGCTTCCTGCCCGGGGGCGCGCCTGTCATCATCCACGACCAGGTAACCGTGGGTCATCAGGCCGTACTGCACGGCTGCGAGATCAGAGACCATTGTCTGATCGGGATCGGCGCGCGGGTGCTGGACCGAGCGGTGCTCGAACCCCGCACCATGGTGGGTGCCGGCTCACTGGTGCCACCGGGCAAGGAGCTCGAGGGCGGCTACCTCTGGGTGGGGACGCCGGTCAAGCGCATTCGGGCTTTGAAGGATCCGGAGATCGAGTATCTGGACTATGTGGCCGAGCATTATGCCAAACTCGCAGACGGACATAGAGATGAGGCCACTGGTCAGCTGTCTTGAGCCCCGGTCGGCACGCCGGGTTTGCCGTTCGCTCCCGCAGGTAATCAGTAATCGGGTTCGCCTTCGCCTACCGTTAACGGAGGTTCCATGGGGCGACTAATCCCATGCGAAAATTAAAGGGTTCTACGATGTTCGAGATGTTTTCTTTGGGGCGGGTTCACGCACTCTGGTAACGGATCCGAAGCTGCTGTCGCCGATCAAGTGATGAGAGGAAAGGAACCATGTACCACAATCGATTTGTTCTGGCTGTCTTGGTTTTGTCCGTACTCTTCCCCGTCGCGGCGCTTAGCGGCACGTCCGAGCCCGTTCCGAGCTACCAGGAGGCCCTCGATGCCTTCAACGCCGAGCATGCCAAGTCCGATGCTCCACCTTTGGGCGCTGAGGACCGCCGGATTATGGAAGATGCCGCCCAGGAGCTGGCCGTTCGGATGCCGGAGCCTGGCCTCAAGGTCGGGGACAAGGCCCCGGACTTCAGCCTGCCTAACGCCTTCGGTCGGCAGGTACGCCTGGCCGACCTCCTGGGGCAGGGAGCGGTCGTCCTCACCTTCTACCGTGGCGCCTGGTGCCCCTATTGCAACCTCCAGCTGCACGCCCTGCACCGGACATTGCCGCACATCGAACAGCAGGGGGCACGGTTGGTGGCGGTGACCCCGCAGCTGCCGGACAAGTCCCGTGAGCAGGTCGCAAAGGACGGCTATCCGTTCGAGATCCTGAGCGACCTCGACGACCAAGTGATGAAGCAATACCGGCTCTATTTCGAGGTGCCCTCGGAACTGAGCGACCTGTACCAGCGGCGCTTCTCCCTGGATCTCGCCGACTACAACGGCGCGGGCCGCTATGTGCTGCCCGTGCCGGCCACCTTCGTGATCGATCGGGACGGTGTGGTGCGGGCCGCCTTCGCCGATGTGGACTACCGTAAGCGTATGGAGCCTGCTGCCATTCTGGCGGCGCTGAAGGGGCTTGGGACCAGGTAGGATCCAGAGGCGAACGCACGTATCCATCTTCCGGGGACATGGCCTCGGCAGACTTTTCTGCCTGGCGGTGGACAGCCGCCTGCGGATCGACTTTTTCAGCATCAGGAACTGCGGCCAGGCTCGGGTTTTGAAAAGGTTTATACGCGCTTGTCTGTCGAGCTGCCGAATCCCAGCGGTATTCTGAGGAGGATTTCCCATCATGGCGCTTTCCAGCCTGACTGCCGTATCTCCGGTAGATGGTCGCTATGGCTCTAAGACCTCGGACCTGCGGCCCATCTTCAGTGAATTTGGCCTGATCCGACACCGTATCTTGGTGGAGATACGCTGGTTCCAGGCCCTGGCCGACCACCCGGGCATCACCGAGGTCCCACCCCTATCCGAGCACGCGACCGGTATTCTGAATGGGATCCTGGAGAATTTCTCGGAAGCGGATGCGAGCCGAATCAAGGATATCGAACGCACGACCAACCACGACGTCAAGGCGGTGGAGTATTTCATCAAAGAGCGCATCGCCGGTGATGCCGAGCTCGAGGCGGTGAGCGAGTTCATCCATTTCGCCTGCACCTCCGAGGATATCAATAACCTGTCCCACGCCCTGATGTTGCGCGAAGGGCGCGGACAAGTGCTGATCCCCCGGATGGATGAAGTCGTGGAGGCGGTCCGTGGCCTTGCGCACGAGCTCGCGGGCCTGCCGATGCTCTCGCGTACCCATGGTCAACCCGCGTCCCCCACCACCCTGGGCAAGGAGATGGCCAACGTGGTCTACCGGCTCGACCGCCAGCGAAAGCAGGTGGCCGAGGTGCGGCTGCTGGGCAAGATCAACGGTGCCGTAGGTAACTATAATGCCCACCTTGCCGCCTATCCGGACCTCGACTGGCCGGGGTTTGCCTACGGTTTCGTCGAGTCGCTCGGTCTCGACTGGAATCCCTATAGCATCCAGATCGAGCCCCACGACTACATAGCGGAGCTGTTCGACGCCAGCGCCCGCTTCAACACTATCCTCATCGACTTCTGCCGCGACCTTTGGGGCTACATCGCGCTCGGTTACTTCCGGCAGAAGACGGTGGCAGACGAGATCGGTTCATCCACCATGCCCCACAAGGTCAATCCCATCGACTTCGAGAACGCCGAGGGGAACCTGGGGTTGGCAAACGCCATCTTCGGGCACCTGGCCCAGAAGCTCCCGATCTCACGTTGGCAGCGGGACCTGACCGACTCTACCGTGCTGCGTAACCTGGGGGTCGGGTTTGCCCACACCAGCATTGCGTTGCAATCCATCCTGCGCGGAGTCGGTAAGCTGGAGCCGGACACAGAGTGCCTGGCGGCCGATCTGGATGCCAATTGGGAGGTCCTGGCGGAGCCGGTCCAGACGGTGATGCGGCGCTACGGGGTCGAGCAACCCTACGAGAAGCTCAAGGCGTTGACCCGTGGTCATCGGATCACCCAGGCGGACCTGGCGCGGTTCATCGACTCCCTGGATATCCCGGACGCTGCCAAGGCCCGTCTGAAGGCGCTGAGTCCGGGGAGCTACACCGGAAATGCCTCAGCTCAGGCAAGGGCAATTTGAGATTGGAGTCCGATTCTGCGTTATTTTGGGTTGCCCGAGAAGGCGTCTTTTTAATCCGCAGATTACGCAGATTTTCACAGATTGTTTCGTTCTTAATCTGCGCAAATCTGCGTAATCTGTGGATAAAGAAAGTCCGGTCCCCCAAACAGCGCCAAATCATCCAGGATTGCTCAAGACTCCCTTCAATTGTTCTGGATCATGATCCGTGGGAACTTGGCCGCATAATCCTTCGCCTACAGGGACAGCTTGGCCGCGGTCCTGCGGGCAATCTCCCGGTAGATCTCGCTGATGCGTGAATCGGGCTGAGCCACGAGGGATCTTTTCCCTCCGGACAACACCAAATCATTCAGGATCGCACCCGCAACATCTCCGGTCCCCAAACGGCCTAATATGTCAACATGCCCTAGTACCTAGTTTCAACCGATGTTGCAAGTTCATAGTATCTGCTGGCTCACACGCTTGGCTTACCTGCTCCAGTGTGTGGACTAGCAATATCGATCGAAACTAGGTACTAGCCCTTCGGATATCTCGGTCCAGACCTCAGGTTTCTGCCCAAGCTATGCGAGCGGGCAATAAGGGTCAGCTGCGCATTATCGGCGGTCGCTACCGGGGGCGCAGGCTGTCGATACCCGCGCAACCTGGGCTGCGTCCCACGGCGGATCGGGTGCGCGAGACCCTGTTCAACTGGTTGCAGCCGGTTATCCTCGGTTCCCGTTGCCTGGATCTCTTTGCCGGCAGCGGTGCCCTGGGCTTCGAAGCGGCCTCCCGCGGCGCGGACGAGGTGCTCATGATCGACTGTTCCGAGCCCGTGACCCAGGTGCTAGCGGCCAGCGCCCGCAGCCTGGGCGCTGCTCAGGTCCGAGTCCGCAGGGCGGATGCCCTGCGCTGGCTAGCCGGGAGTGGTGGACCCTTCGATCTCGTCTTCCTGGATCCGCCCTTCCACAAGGACCTGTTGGCACCGAGTTGTACCCTGCTGAGCAGTAGAGGCTGGCTCGCCCCCGGGGCACTGGTCTACCTGGAGGTACCGGCAAACCGAGCGGTCCTTAGCCTACCTCCGGATTGGACACTGATACGCGATAAACGGGCCGGCCAGGTGCGCTTTGCGCTCGCCGCCGTTGAACCGCAAAAGTGCAACGGACCCGAAGGGTAGGTCAGGTTAGGCATGTGTTGAGCGGTTCAAATTACACAACCTGGCGTCCTGTTGCGTTACGCCGCATTCGACACCGTGCCTGTCCGGGCTCGATCCTGGGTTATTTGGTGTTGGTTGTGGGATCTGACTGGCGCTATTCGGCGTTATTTGGTGTTGTCCGCGCAGGCGTCTTTTTAATCCGCAGATTACGCAGATTTTCACAGATTGTTTCGTTCTTAATCTGTGAAAATCTGCGTAATCTGTGGATAAAGAAAGTCCGGTCCCCAAATAGCACCAAATCATCCAGGATTGCTCAAGACCCTCCTCAATTGTTCTGGATCACGATCCGTGGGAACTTGGCCGCATAATCCTTCGCCTGCAGGGACAGCTTGGCCGCGGTCCTGCGGGCAATCTCCCGGTAGATCTCGCTGCTGCGTGAATCGGGCTGAGCCACGACGGTCGGCCTACCGCCGTCCGTCTCCTGCCGGATGTCGATATCCAACGGTAGTGCGCCCAGCAGTTGCACCCCGTACTGCTCGGCCATGGCCTGACCCCCACCCTCGCCGAAGATGTGCTCCTCGTGCCCGCACTTGGAACAGATATGGATGCTCATGTTCTCCACGATACCCAGCACCGGCACCTCCACCTTCTGGAACATCTTCAGGCCCTTGCGGGCATCCAGCAGCGCGATATCCTGGGGTGTGGTGACGATGACCGCACCGGAGACGGGCACCTTTTGGGCCAGGGTGAGCTGGGTATCGCCGGTGCCGGGCGGCAGGTCGATCACCAGATAGTCCAGATCCGACCAATTGGTATCATTGAGCAATTGCTCCAGGGCCTGGGTCACCATGGGGCCACGCCAGATCATCGGCGTCTCCTCGTCGATCAGGAAACCGATAGACATGGCCTGGAGGTGGTAGCTGTTCATAGGCTCGAGCGTGTTGCCGTCCCTCGAGTCCGGTTTACCGGTGATGCCGAGCATGCGTGGCTGTGAGGGACCATAGATGTCCGCATCCAGAATACCGGTCTTGGCGCCTTCGGCGGACAGCGCCAGGGCCAGATTGACCGCAGTGGTCGACTTGCCGACGCCGCCCTTGCCGGACGCTACGGCGACGATGTTCTTGACGTTGTCGATCGGCTTCAGCGACTTCTGGACCGAGTGTGCGACCACGGACCAGGTGACATCGACCTCGGCCCGGGTGACGCCTTCCAACCCTTCCACCGCCGCTTTGACCTCGGCAGCGATCGCCGCCGCCACGGTCTTGGCCGGAAAGCCAAGGACGACCTCGATCTTGACCCGGTCCCCCTCGATCTCGACGCCCTTGACGCACCCGGCGCTGACCAGATCCTTTTCCAGGTGGGGCTCTCGGTAACCCTTGATCGCCGCTTCGACTTGTTCTTTGGTAACTGCTGACATGGTTTGCTCCATCTGGTCAGGCGCCGAACCTGTCGGTCCGCCCCGAAGTTCGCGAGAACACAATAAACAACCTGGTCGCTATTCTATCCGAATAGCCGCCGATCCCCCCGCGACAGTTGGTCTTTATGTCAGGATTTCAAGCTCGGACTGACTGATAGTGGCTCAGTTCGCGAAAAATCGGAAATTGCGAAAAAACGCAATGACGCAAGGATGCCAAGACGCAAAGAAAGAACAAAGAAACTTTGCGTCTTGGCGCCATTGCGTCGTGGCGTTAAATGGGCCGGAAAGTGAGCGGCCAAGCATAAAATTTTCAAACTGAGCCACTGCCGACTGACTCCTTCCCTTGCATCCGGGCCGTGAGCCGGCTATTTTTCCCAGCGGTTTCTTAAGATTCTCGGAGCTGATTGTGGCAGCCGTCATCGAGCGCATCGACAGCCTCGAACAGACTGTGCAGGATTTCGTCAGGAATGCCGACGTCCAGTTCAACCGGCTTTACAACTCACAGCTACAGACGGAAGCGGAGCTGCGCCTATTCAAGGACGAAATGCGCGTATTCAAGGACGAAATGCGTGTATTCAAGGATGAAATGCGCGACTTTAAGGACGAGACGCGCCGGCAGCTTCGGGAGATGAACAAAAAGTGGGGGGAGCTCTCCAACAAGCTGGGCACCCTGGTCGAAGACCTGGTTGCCCCGAGTCTACCCCGTATCATCGAGGAACGCCTGAACGAGCCCGCCTATGACCTCATGGTGCGGCTCAAGCGCCGTTTACCCGACGGGCGCGTGAAGGAATTCGACGCCCTGGTGGTCACCCCCGATTGCGTCTGCCTCAACAGCACCAAGGCGACCCTGCGCAGCGGCGACGTGGATGGCTTCGTGGCCGACATCGCCGAGTTCCGGACCTTCTTTCCTGAGCACGATGCCCTGCCCTTGGTGGGAATCCTTGCCAGTCTCAGCGTAGAAAAGAACGTGCTCACCTACGCGGAGAAACAGGGTTTTCTGGTGCTGGCGGTCGGTGATGAACTCATGGAGGTCAAGAACCGGCCCGGTTTCGAGCCGCGGCGTTGGTGACCCTAGCATCGTGTTGGGTTACGGCGCGTTTGGCCCTGTCGCTGTACTTCGGGATCGGACAGCGCGCCTAACCCAACCTACTCGCCGATGCCGACATCGGGCATTGCCGGTTCCCGCGGTTTTGCCATCCCCGACAACCGGATGCCGGCGTCCCCGCCGGAATGACGCTTTGGTTGCCGGATTGCCGGCGGGCTCGGCTTGTGGATGGGCTCGCTTTGCGGGTGGGGACGCCCGCGGTCCCAGCTAGAAGTGGCGTCTCGCCGCCTGGGACCGCGGACGTCCCGTCCGCATTTGGGTGTAGGTTGCGTTAAGACGCCGGCACTGACCTGCAGACGGTCCGAGCCTTTGGGCGTCGAACGCAACCCGTCAAACCCTGTCCCGACGCAGGAGGGATCTTTCTTGTCCCGACGTAGGAGGGATCTTTTCCCTCCGGACAACGCCGAATAATTCAGGATTGCCGGGCTCGGTTCGATGGTACCCTCGACAGGATTCGAACCTGTGACCTATCGCTTAGGAGGCGATCGCTCTATCCTGCTGAGCTACGAGGGCGGGTGATGGGAGGGCGGGTGGTGGAGCCGAGGGGGATCGAACCCCTGACCTTCGCATTGCGAACGCGACGCTCTCCCGGCTGAGCTACGGCCCCGATCTGATCTACCCATGTCACACCTGGGTTTCACGCTGCGCTACAAAGGACGCACACCCGCTCGCGACATTGCACCGCAAATCCGCAGGACCCATAGGCGACGGGTATGTTAAGAAGTCCCTATTGAAGGATAAAATTCTAGCATTTCTGCCCGGGCAGGCGCGTATAAATTTCCTTCCCGATTAACAGGCACTGGGGTCCGCTCAGCGTTGCAGGATAAGCTCTAGCACCGCCTTGCTGCCGAAGTAGGCCAGCACCAGGATAACGAAGCCGCTCAGGGTCCAGATGATGGCCGTGCGACCGCGCCAGCCGTAGCGCAGGCGCCCCAGGAGCAGGGTACCGAAGACCAGCCAGCCGAGGGTAGAGAGCACGGTCTTATGCACCAGGTGCTGGGCGAACATGTCCTCCAGGAAGGCAAAGCCGCTCGCCAAGGCGAGGGTAAGCAGCACGAATCCCACGCCGATCATCTCGAACAGCAGGCTCTCCATGGTCTGCAGCGGGGGCAGGGCGCGCAGGAAACCGGCCGGTTGTCGACTATGCAGGTGATGATCCTGCACCGCCAGCAGGATTGCCTGTACGCTGGCCAGGGTCAGCAGGCTGTAAGCGAGCATGGAGAGCAATACGTGGATCTTGATGGGCCAGCCCGTGGATTCACGCATAAAGCCCTGGCTTGGGTAGCGGGCTTCCAGAAACAGGGTCAGGGCCGCTACGGGCAGGATGAGAATCCCTAGATTCTCGACCGGCTTGGTGAGGCTGGAGACGAGCAGGAGCGCGACGACGGTCCAGGCGGCCAGGGCCAGGGCGTTGAAGAAGGCCAGGTTGAGTCCCGGCTGGCTGAAGATGGCGTCGTAAATGAGCCAGGTGTGCAGAATCAGTCCCGCGAACCCGACCATCAGGATGGAGGGGTGTCCGGGTAGAGCGGGCTGGTCACGGCGAAACAGCCGCAGGGCGATGAGAGAACCGCAGATCAGATAGAGCAGGATGGCGACAGATGAAATCAGGGTGTGACTCATGGTGGCGGATGATGACATAAAGCAGGGCGTCGGGAAAAGCCGATGCGGCACCCAGGGCGGGTGCGTATAGTTGCAAGGCCACGTGATCTCTCCGTAAGGGTGCCGGTGGAGTCGCGGCGCTTGTTCCCCATGAGGTAGCTGATGTTCGAGAATCTCCAGGATCGTCTCGGCGGTGTTCTGAAGAATGTCCGGGGCCGGGGCCGGCTCACCGAGTCGAATATCAAGGACACCATGCGCGAGGTGCGCATGGCCCTACTCGAGGCCGATGTGGCCCTTCCCGTGGTACGTGAATTTGTGGAGCAGGTGCGCGGGAAGGCTATGGGGGAGGATGTCCTCACGAGCCTCACCCCGGGCCAGGCCCTGATCAAGATCGTCAATGACGAGCTGATGGGCCTGATGGGAGAGGCCAACCAGGGTCTGGACCTGAACGTTCAGCCTCCCGCGGTGATCCTGATGGCGGGCCTGCAGGGCTCGGGAAAGACCACCAGCGTCGCTAAGCTCGCCCGCTGGCTGCTGGAGAAGCAGCACAAGAAGGTCATGGTGGTAAGCTGTGACATCTACCGGCCGGCCGCCATCGAGCAGCTGCGGACGCTCGCCGCGGAGGTGCAGGTCGAATGCTTTCCCAGCAGCGGCGACCAGGATCCGGTGGATATCGCCCGGAGGGCCCACGAGGCCGCGCAGCAGGGTCTTTTCGACGTCTTGATCGTCGACACCGCGGGCCGTCTCCACGTGGACGTGGCCATGATGGACGAGATCAGGGCCTTGCATGGGGCCATCGATCCGGCCGAGACCCTGTTCGTGGTAGACAGTATGACCGGCCAGGACGCGGCCAACACCGCCAAGGCGTTCGACGCGGCCCTGCCCCTGACCGGCGTGGTGTTGACCAAGGCCGACGGCGATGCCCGCGGCGGTGCCGCCCTCTCGATCCGCCACATCACGGGCAAGCCCATCAAGTTCCTCGGCGTGGGCGAGAAGACCGCTGCCCTGGAGCCTTTCCACCCGGACCGAGTGGCCTCGCGCATCTTGGGTATGGGGGATGTGCTCTCGCTGGTCGAAGAGGTGCAGAATAAGGTCGACCACGAACAGGCCCAAAGGTTGGTCAAGAAGCTCAAGCGGGGAAAGGGTTTCGACCTGGCGGACTTCCGTGAGCAACTGTTGCAGATGTCCAATCTCGGGGGCTTGACCGAGTTCATGGATAAGCTTCCGGGCATGAACGAGATTCCGGATCAAGTCAAGAATCAGGTGAACGACAAGGAGCTGGTCAAGCTGATCGCCATCATCAACGCTATGACCCCACACGAGCGGCAGTTCCCGGCCATCATCAAAGGCTCGCGTAAGCGCCGCATCGCTACCGGCTCGGGGACCCAGGTTCAGGACATCAACCGGCTGCTCAAACAGTTCTCCCAGATGCAGAAGATGATGAAGAAGATGAAGAGCGGGGGCATGGCGAAGATGATGCGCGGCCTCAAGGGTCGGATACCGGGCGGGATGCCGCCTGGGAGGCTGCCTTTTTAGGGCGAGTGCGTATGAACCGCTTGTGGGTAGTGGTAAATTTCTAACTGATAGAGTATTGGTAGTCCCAAAAGAATTGAGTCCGCCGAGCCGCGCAGCAACCCAAGCTACCCTCTACCAGTTAAAGATTTACCACTGCCCGCTTGTGGGGTGGTTTCGATAATACGGCACAGGGCCGCGAGAACGGCTGTGTCCGAGGCGCCGTCCGCCACCTCCACGCGGGTAAACCCGAGCGCCGTGGCGGTTTTCCCGGTACGTTCGCTGACGACCACCAGGGACGTGGCGAGCAGCAGATCCCGTCCCTTCCCCCCGATCAATGTGAGCAGATTCTCCAGTATCTCTCCGCTGGTAGCCGTGGCGAGCTGTACGTCTCGCCGCCAGCGTGTCAATAAGGAAGCGGCATCGGTGACGGGAAGCGTGCGGCGGTAAACCTCGGCGTAGGCGAGCCGTGCACCCCGCTCGATCAGGGTATTTCCCAACAGACCACGGCCGCCTACTCCGCGCACAATCAACACCCGTCGGCCGTCGAGATCCGCGAGCTCCGGGAGCGCCAGCAGAGACTCACTGTCGAAGCGGCCGGTGGGCATCAGATCCGGGACCCGACCGGCAAGGGTCAGGGCCTGGGCGGTAGCCGCGCCGACTGCACCCAATCGTGGGTCCGGGGGCAAGCGACAATCGGGGAACAAAGGCAAGGCCTGCTCAACCGCGTTGCGACTGACAAACAGGATCAGGTCCCACTCTCGGGCCAGCAGCTCCCGGGCCGGTTCCCGATTCGCTACGGGCTCGATGGCGACGGTGGGGAAACGGATGGCCCTACCTCCAGCGGCCGCGACGAGCCGACACAACCCCTCAGCCTGGGCCGCGGGACGGGTGATCAGCACCCCCCGACCAGCGAGGTCGCAGGGATTCAAGGGCTTATTGTTTGCCAATTGGATCCTGGATCACTTCGTTCTTAAGAGCGATTTTTTGTCAGAAACCGGTGGCCTTGTCCTCAGCCCGATCCGCAGGGCACCTTGAAAAATACAGTTTTCGTCAACGGTATGTCTAAATAATCAATGGGTTGGAGTCTCTCGATTGGTAAAAACACCTATTTTTCAAGGTGCCCTCAAGCAGATTGTATTCGTGCATCATTCTCCGAGGCTCCGGGGTCACATCATCTATTCCATTGGTTGTCTTCGGGATTCCGCCGTTTTCTTTGCCCGCAACCTATCCAAACACAAGTTGAAATCAATGTTCGAGGGGAGGACAGTGGGCCGTTCCCGACTTGCTACGAGCTCCCTCGCTCTCTTTTGTAACTCATCTTGGCATGTGGCAAAGAGGATATTGCCTTCCTCGAAGCCCTCCAGGGGATAGCCGTAGGGCTGTTCGGAAAAATCCGATAAGGGAGGGG
>NZ_SMSC01000026.1:0-60792 GCF_004359955.1 Candidatus Thiosymbion oneisti | reverse complement strand
AAGCGGCCTTATAGTTACTTTTATTACACGTTACTTGTTTTCCAAAAGAGAAAAACGTGAGTACTTGCAAAAAATCGCTACTGCAAATAACGAAATCACTTATACCATTCGGCCTGCAATTGCAGAAAAAGTTATCCCATCTGTGGATATGCTTGATGCTCTATTTTCCGCTACCGCGAGAAAATACTCAGTTAATGAATCAGATTTATACAGTATAGCAAGCTTGGTAGATGAATTGATGAAAGAGGTTATGGATAACACATTTTTATCCTTCGAACAAAAGATCGAGTTTTGTCAATTATTGTCCTCGTTGAAAAAAGCCGGTATTAATGAGGCGGATCAACGAATAGAAGTTATTAGAGTAAGTAGCGATAGCAGTACAGACACCAGCGCAATGCTCGGGACTATGACCGCAATAATGGCTTTGGGACTTACGTTATTTCTATATTTAAAGAGTAGCGATCAATTTTTATCAGACGATCTTATACCAAAATACCTTCCACTTTTAGCTATAATAATCGCCGTGCCAATAATGTCAATCCTCCTAAGGGATATGTTGAAGAGGATTAGCCATACCGATACTGAGATTAAAGGTAAAGAGAAAATAGAAACCCCAAGAAATGAAGGTAGAGAACCTAACAGATCAATAGGGCCGACTGTTAACGTGTCGGGTGATTGATGCAATGAATGCGGAATGATGTAGATGTTCACTCATCACTCATCACTCATCATTCATCATTCCGCACTCATCATTCAGGCCCTGAGGTTGAAAATTGAATGAGTACGACCTAGTCATCGTCGGCGGCGGGTTGGTCGGGGGCAGCCTGGCCTGCGCCTTGGCCGAGACCGGCTTGCGGCTGTGTGTGGTAGAGGCCGTGCCGCCGCGGTCGGAGGCCCAACCGAGCTATGACGAGCGGGTCATTGCCCTGTCCTGGGGCAGTCGTCGCATCTTCGAGGACATCGGCCTGTGGGAGACGATCGTGGCGGGGGCGGAGCCGATCCGGCAGGTCCATGTCTCCGACCGGGGTAGGTTCGGCTTTACGCGGCTGGATCATCGCGAGGAAGGGGTGGCAGCCCTGGGCTATGTGGCCCCGGCACGGCGGCTCGGCCAAGCCATCCAGGATGGTCTGGCCGGGGTGGAGATGCTGTGTCCGGCGCGGTTGCTGGGGGTTCGGGTCCAACGGGAGCGGGTCGCTTTGGAGGTGACCGTCGGCACCACTTCGAGGCTCCTTGAGACGCGCTTGCTGGTGGCCGCCGACGGCGGCGATTCCTCCGTTCGCAGGCGTCTTGGACTGGCCGTGCGGGAGCACGGGTATGGCCACGACGCCTTGATTACGACGGTGACGCCCGAACGGCCCCGACCTGGGGTGGCCTTTGAACGCTTCACCGAAACCGGACCCCTGGCCCTGCTGCCTATGACCGAAGGGCGTTACTCCGTGGTTTGGACCGTGCGGGAGGGCGAGGCAGCCGGGCTGCTGAACCTCTCCGACCGCGAATTTCTGGCCGGCCTGCAGGGCCGCTTCGGGTATCGGCTGGGGAAATTTACCCGGCCTGGACGGCGGCTGACCTACCCCCTCAGGTTGATGCTTGCCCGCGAGCCGGTGGGCCGGCGCCTGGTGCTTGTCGGCAACGCGGCCCACACCCTGCACCCGGTGGCCGGCCAGGGCTTCAATCTGGGCCTGCGGGACGTGGCGGCGCTCGCCGAGGTGTTGGTCCAGGCCGCACACGCGGGTGACGACCCCGGAGGCGGTCGGACGCTGGACGCATACCGTCGCCTGCGCGGTTGGGATCAGACGGCGGTAGTCGCGGCTATCGACGCCCTGGCCCGGATATTCGTCAATCCCTGGCTCCCCGTGCGTTGGGCCCGTGGTTTGGGCCTGCTGGGCCTAGGGCTGTCCCCTGGGCTGCGCCATTTGGTCGCGCGGCACTTCATGGGTCTTGCGGGGGGAAGCCAGCCATGGTTCGCGCGTGGCCTGCCGTCGAGGACAGGGCGATCGAATAATACTTGACGCCACCGGATCGCCCTGGTGGACCGGGTAGTGGTAAATTTTTAAGTGCCAGAGTATAGTAATCGACTTGACTCAAATTTAGCCAAAGAGTTTAGGTTATGATTGTCAAAACTAAAGTACATACTTGCCGCAAATGTCACGGCAAGGAACTCACCAAAAATGGCACCAATGCGTGCGGCAACCAGCAATATCATTGTAAAACCTGTGGCGCCTACGGCGTACTTGAGCCCCGAGAACGCTATACGGAAGAGGAGAAGGAACTCATTCTAAGGGCTTATCAAGAACGACCGAGCATGCGTGGGATCGAACGGAGTTATGGGGTTTGTCGCCAAACCTTGAGTACGTGGTTAAAAAAAAGCCGAGCAGCTTCCACCCCTTGAAGCGACATTTATACCTAGTTGATCCGGAACAAATACCGGTGTTGGGGCTGGATGAGTTATGGTCCTTTGTCTTCAGCAAAGCCAACGCCGTCCGGGTCCGGATTGCCGTGAGCAGGACAACTTAAGAAGTCGTTGCCGATGCCGGTGGTGATCACAGTGAAGACGGGTGCTGAATCCTTTGGGATCGATAATGCCAACACCGACCGCCTTCAGGCTCATCTCACACTGGAATCACGCCTCGGAATCACGCCCCCGCTTCAGGCTCATGTCTCGTTGGAAGGGGCTTGCCCTGGATTTTTCGACCCGGTGCCCGTAAGGTACAGTCTTTGATCGCCTTCACGAGCCCGGAGACTGGCCGGGGATCCTCTGAACTCGACACCCTGAATCGCGGAGGGCGAAAGGGGAAAGCCTAGGGGGCGTTCTCAATTGAGCTGAATCCTCATGAAAATCAAGCATATCAGGCCCATGCAGCAGCGGCTACGAGTTTCCAAGACACTCCGCGGCGCGGAGCTTCTGCGTTCCCACGCGGCGCGTGGGAACGAGAGAAACGATCTGATCCTCGCTATCTCGAACCACGGATAGACACGGATCAACACGGATTTGTCTCCATCCGTGTCGATCCGTGTTCATCCGTGGTTCTCTTTCTGGTTGTTATCTGCACTGACCAACGGTTTTCACAGGCTAGATGGCCGCAACATCCCAGCGGTCCGCACAGCGGACCCTACAGTCAATCGAGCGGTTAGCGTAGGGTCCGCTGCACGGACCTTCGGACTGTCAACACCCCCTACTCCACATACTGGAGTATGTGAGCCAAGCGTGTGAGCAAGCAGATACTATTAACTTGCAACATCGGTCGAAACTAGGTACTAGTCTCCTGCTGCTTGCTTCCCCTGCTGCTTTCGATACCCGCGGCCGTCGTGCGGGACGGCCATTTGCCTGATAGAAAACTGGAGTAAAGCGATGTCTACTCTCACATCAGATATGAAAGGGCGTGCTCATGCCCAACGGCGGACCCATCTGTGGCCGGCCTTGTCTTCCGCCCTGTTGGGCCTGGTGATCCTGTACGGGGCGGGGTTCGCACCCCTGGCGGCGCACAACGCCGCCCACGATGCCCGCCACACCGCGGCCTTTCCGTGCCATTGAGACGGGGATAGGCGCCGAGATGTTCAGAAACATCGTTTTCGCTTCCTGTATGGTCGGTGTATTGGTCGGCTTGGTCGTGACCGGATTACAGCTCCTGGTGACGGTACCCATCATCCTGGAAGCCGAGACCTATGAATCGGGTGGTCATACCCATGGGTCCGGCCACACCCATGGCTCCGGTGATACTCACGGATCGGCTGGCCATATCCATGGTCCGGGTGGACATACCCACGGACCAGACGGGCATATGCCAGGACCGGATGGGCATACCCACACCGGGCGGTCCGAGGCGACTGGGTCGATGGCCGATGCCGGCGGTGTCCTCTCACGATTGTATCGGCGTATCCATAGCTTCCAGCATGCGGAGTCGGGTTGGGGACCGGAGGACGGCTGGCAACGCAGCGGCTCGACGCTGGTAGCCAATATTTTGATCGCGATAGCCTTCAGCCTCTTGCTGGTAGCCGCCTTCTCGCTACGTCCGGGCCTGCGATGGCCGGAAGGTCTGCTCTGGGGGCTGGGCGGTTATGCCGCCTTTTTTGCCCTCCCCGCCTTGGGGTTGCCCCCTGAGATTCCGGGCAGCTTCGCCGCGGATCTGGTCTCGCGGCAGGGCTGGTGGTTGCTGACGGCTCTCTGCTCGGCGGTCGGATTGGTCCTTATCGTCTTGCAACGGCCATGGGCCTGGAAGATCGTCGGTGCCGTCCTCGTCGTCGCCCCGCATCTACTCGGTGCCCCCCAACCGGAAATACACGGCGGCACGGCCCCGATGGCCTTGGCGGATGCATTCATCTGGCGTGCGGCATTGGTCAATGCGGCCTTCTGGCTGCTCCTCGGCGGCCTCGGCGCCTGGACATTCCTCAAGCTGGCCGACCGCCAGGAACGGGTGAAGGCGATCGGTTCTACCTCGAATCCGTAGGGTACTGGCATGGGCGATAGGGAAAGAACGGTGGCGGTATTGGTCACGGTTGCTGCCTTTCTCGCGGGCCATCTGCTCGGCAACCAGCGGGGGGATATGGCCGTGCAGGATGCCCGTGAGCAGCTTCCCCAGGTGCATCTCCAGCAAACCCTACATCGCCCACATGACCATGGAAGGCTCGACCTCTCCAGGGATAGCGCGATTCCTCAGGTCGACCTGATCGTCCATAAAGATGGCATGGCGGGCAGGAACCTGGAGATTGTCACAAAACACTTTCGTTTTTCCCCGCAACACGCGAGTTCCGAGCATATTGCCGGCGAAGGCCATGCCCACCTTTATCTCGACGGGAAAAAGATCGCTCGCGTATATGGGCGTTGGTTCCACATCCCGGAACCTACGCCGGGGACCCATTCGATTCGGGTAACCCTCAACTCGAATTCGCACCAAGACTTGGCGGTAGACGGCGAGGTTATTCAAGACATAGAGACGATCACGGTTGCCGACCATTGAGCCGCCATTGGTAGCTAACGAACGACTTGAGGAACAACGACGCGTGATAAAAGAAGTCGTCTTGCTAGTCGCCCACGGCGCCCGGGATCCAGGCAACCAGGGCAACCGAGAGGTAGAAGAGCTCGCCGGTCTCTGGCAAGCACGCCATTCCGGGGTCCCGGTCCGGGTGTGCTGGATCGAGCACGCCCCGGTGTTGCTGCCCCAGGGTTTGGAGCAGGCCGTTGCGGAGTTGGGCGATGGGGGTGGGCGCCTGCTCGTGCTGCCCCTGGTCCTGAATGCCGCCGGTCATGTGAAGCATGACATCCCCCAGGCCATCGCCTCGGCGCGGGCGCGCCATCCCGGCGTTGAGTTCCGCTACGGGTGCCATCTGGGAACCACCGACCAGCTGTTAAAGGCCCTCCGCTATCGTTTACACCAGGCCATGGTGAGGCTGGCCATGCCGGACCCCCGCACCACCGGTGTGGTGGTGCTGGCACGGGGCGCGTCGGATATCGAAGCCACCGGCGAAGTCGCCAAGATGGCCCACTGGATCTACGAGACCACCCACCATGAGCTGGTGCTGCCCGCCTTTACCGACGTCTGCTTCCCGCGACTCGAACAGGTCGTGCAGCGACTTGATCTGCTCGGTGCCAGCCAGATGATCGTGTTGCCCTACTACCTGTTTACCGGACGGCTGATAAAACGCATCGAGCGGCAGGTGGAACGGCTTACAAAGCAGTATCCGAACCGAGTGATCGTGCAGGCGGATTACATCGGTGCCCATGAGCAGCTGCTTGATCTGCTCGACCTGCGTCTGCGACAATGCCGCGAGGGCAGCCTACTTTCTCCCTATGATAACCCCGTCCCGTTGCAGTCCAACTGACCGCTTTTGAATCGCTGAACCGATGCGGCCTGCACCCCAATGCCATTAAGTTAAGCGTTACCGACGCGGTTTGTGATCGATCGTGCGCTGTTTTTTTCGCCCTCACCCCAACCCCTCTCCCGCCGAGGGTGTCGTAAAAGGTGAGGCCCGACGCGGTCATTCTCGTTCCCACGCGCTGCGTGTGAAGGTGGCAGCTCTGCGCCGCGGAGAGCATCAGGCCGGTGGTATACACGGGAATCACACCTGCCGGCTGTCCGGCGTTATCCGGTGCGGCCCGGAAGGCGTCTGCGCTGAGCGTTGCCGCCAACTGGTGATGGGGTCCGTAAGCCGTCTGAAAGACGGCGGTCCCAGCCGGCCCGGGACCGCCGACATGTTGTCGGCTCCCGGGACTACCGATATTTCGTTGGCCCTTCCGGCTATCGGGTAAAACCTGAATGCCGAGTTGCCGGTCCAAATGGTCATCAGTCAGGCTTAGTTTTATCGTTCCCAGGCGCTGCGTGGGAACCAGAGACCGGGAGCGGGGCTGTTGCGACACCCTCCCGCCGGGAGAGGGGCTTTGAGGCTTAATTTAATGGCATTGGTCTGCCCGCCCGACCGCATGCAGGGCCGTCGGTGTTAGGCGCGGGGAAACACCTCGTTGGGCACGACGTCAAACGCGCCGTAATTCAATACGCCGAGATTTGGACCCTTTTTTAATAATGTACAGCTAACCATACCGTCTCCGGGATGGTGCTCGTATTGATTACCTTATGCCTCTTGTACGCCGGTATATTTATGTATTCACCTTCCTTGAGGTTTATTACCGGCCCATTTTCAAACGAGATGTCGGCATTTCCCTTGAGTACAATGACCCATTCATTTTGCTCCTGGTCGTACCATCCGGTATCCGGTGAGGTATGTCCTTTTGATACGATACGTTCGATTTTGATTTTCTTGCTCTGTACAAGAACTTCAAATACTTCATTACTGAGATCTGCGGGGATCTTGGCATAGATGTTTCTTTTTTCCACAGATTTACTACCGGTCGTTAGTTCGTAGGTTGGGTTACAATGCCATTAAGTTAAGCGTTACCGGTCGGCAAAGTAAGAGAAAAGACTACGAATCACGCGAATCCTCACGAATGGATTCGCGCGCTTTGTCGTTTTCTCTTTCGTATTCCGATCCACCACGACAAGCGGCCAACAGCTAACTTAATGGTATCGAGTTAGGCGCGCTGCCCGCTCCCGAAGAACACAAACAGCATTGAACGCCCCGTAACCCAATACGGTGCTCCGAATTCGGACCAATCCTGAATTATTTGGCGCAGTTTGTGGGATCTGACGTGTTGCGTTACGACGCACCAAGGCTCGTTGGTCAGGCCGGTAACCGTGCCGGCGTCTGTCTTAACGCAACCTACACCCATATTCCCCGCCGCGCTGCCTGCCCGCGCGGACCTCGCGTTGCGTGAATGACACCAGACAGATCGCCATCTTCATCCAAGATCCCAATATCTTTGATCTACCGGATTTTGTTCATTTATAAAGTCGACCAATTCAGGGCCGACCTTTCATGTCAATAGTTCTCATTTGCACTCCTGGCCGATGCGCCAACCTGCGCCACAAGACCCACTTGCGGCTCATGAGTTGCTGTTATTGCCTTCGAACTCGGCGATCAGGCGCCGAACCGCGGCGGTGGGTGGCAGGCGTCCCCACATGACTTGGTGTTCGATCTCGGCCCGGATCTGTTCGACTCCCGCATGTTGGAAGAAGCTCGAACGCAGATGTTCCTCGACCATGGAGTAGACCCAGTC
Organism: Candidatus Thiosymbion oneisti; assembly: GCF_004359955.1. NCBI lineage: Bacteria > Pseudomonadati > Pseudomonadota > Gammaproteobacteria > Chromatiales > Chromatiaceae > Candidatus Thiosymbion > Candidatus Thiosymbion oneisti. The sequence continues at coordinate 53,186 of NZ_SMSC01000026.1, read as the reverse complement.
CAGGGTTTGGGCACGCCGGCGTTTCTCTAAGACACCCGAGTCCGTGGTCTGTTTGCGAAAGGTATCCACTAGGGCCCAGAGCTCGGGGATGCCTTCACCGGTCAATGAGGAGCAGGCATAGGCCCGGGTTTGCCAGCCGTCGGTAGCCGGCGCCAGGTAGTGGAGGGCGCGGTTGTATTCCAGTTGGGCGGCCTTGGCGCGGGACTTGTTGTCGCCGTCGGCCTTGTTGACCAACAGGGCATCGGCCAGCTCCATGATGCCCTTCTTGATGCCTTGCAACTCGTCGCCTGCGCCCGCGATCATCACCAACAGGAAGAAATCGACCATGGAGCGGACGGTGGTCTCGCTCTGTCCCACGCCCACGGTCTCGACGAGAATTACGTCGAAGCCCGCAGCCTCGCACACCAGGATGGTCTCGCGGCTCTTGCGGGTCACTCCGCCCAGGGTCCCCGAAGATGGGGAGGGGCGAATAAAGGCCTGCTCATGGCGGGAGAGCTGTTCCATGCGGGTCTTGTCGCCGAGGATGCTGCCCCGGGTCACCTTGCTGCTCGGATCCACCGCCAATACCGCTACCCGATGGCCTTGCTCGCACAGGTGGAGGCCCAAGGTCTCGATGAAGGTGCTCTTGCCCGCGCCGGGTACGCCGGTGATGCCGACCCGAATGGAGCGCCCCGCATGGGGAAGCAGCCGGCGCAGTACCTCCTGAGACAGCTCCAGGTGCGCGTGGGCGTTGCTTTCCACTAGGGTAATGGTTTGGCCGAGCACATTGCGATCGCCGGCCAACACTCCATCCACGTACTCGTCTACGCCGAGACGACGGCGGCGCAGAACGCCACCACCGGGTCGGGCCTGGCTTCCCGCCACACCCGGCATGCCGTCATGCCCGCCCGACACGCCGCTCATTACCCTGCCGGCAAACGCCTTGCCGGCATCTTTTGGTGCCCATCCGGGCTTGGTGTTTTTGTTAGACACGGTTTCGTTTAAAGCGCTGGGGTTTTAAATCTACAGATTTTCGCAGATGTTTTCGTCGTTGAATAATCAACCGATGGGCATCTTGTCGGTTTGCTGCGCCCGCCTTGGGTACAAGCGTCCGTTCCTGGTGTCTTGTGTCCAGTCTACAGGTTCTGACCGATTTGCAGGGAAAACTACGGATCGCGCCAATCAGCGCAAATCGATCTGCGAGGATTCGTGTTCAGCGTGGTCTCCTACCTTCTGTAGTAGACTTTACAACTTGGGAGTCGGCCGGGCAGTCGCTCTCACGGCCTTGTCGCGAGGGAGGAAAGTCCGGGCTCCGCAGGGCAGGGTGCCAGGTAACGCCTGGGGGGTGCGAGCCCACGGAAAGTGCCACAGAAAATATACCGCCTAAACCTGCTTACGGCAGGTCGGTAAGGGTGAAATGGTGTGGTAAGAGCGCACCGCGTCGGTGGCAACATCGGCGGCAGGGTAAACCCCATCCGGAGCAAGACCAAATAGGGGAACAGGCGGCCTAGGAGCCTGTCCGACTTGCGCGTTCGTCGCGAGGGACCGCGGGGCCGAGGCAGATTTTTCGCGCGATTGAGGCGAATAGTGGACCTATTTAACGAAAGCGCGCGGAAAATCTGACCGGCATCCGCGGTTCCGCAGTAGGACAGTCGTAAGTTGGACAGGCTCCTAAAGCCGCGACGTGCGGCCCGCACGGGTTCCCGGGTAGGTCGCTTGAGGTGCACGGCGACGTGCATCCCAGATGAATGGCTGTCCACGACAGAACCCGGCTTACAGGCCGGCTCCCACTTTTCCTCTCGGGATGACGGTCAGCGTCCTCGGGGACTGCATGCGGAACAAACGAAGCCTTCGGGCATCACGATCGCTCGGGGTGCCGAACGCAGAGGTTTTCGTCGGGGAATGCCGTGACGAGCTTGCAGTAGGTCCGCCGGTAATTCAGACCAGCAACCAGGCTTCGGGGTTCCGACCTCGGAGCCCTCAGCCATCTGCACCCCTCCGGCTTGGGTGTGAGCGGCACTGACCGTCATCCCATTTCCATCGTTCCCCACATCGTCGCGTCGCTGTGCCGATATCCGTAACTATTCAGGTGTTCAATTCTAAAAAAAACGGATAGTTACGGTTTTTCAGATGTGATAACAACTGGAAAATACAGCATTTGCATGCATTTCCAGGCAATGAAAACACAACATCTTGCGATTTTCAGCTATCAGTGCACAATATCTTGTAATTGAATCCTTGCTTCTATAAAGTTTTTGACGAACAAGAAAAAAGCAATTCATACCTTGACGGGGGGAGTATGCTTGCCTACTATCGGTGGAATGTGGGAGAAAGTGGGGTAAAGGGGAGTATCTGCTCGAAGGGGGTGGGTGTTGTTCCGGGGGGTTTCCTTCCTCAATCTGGACGCCAAAGGCAGGCTCGCGATACCGGCGCGGTATCGCGAGCGTTTGCAATCCTGTTGTGACTCCCGCTTGGTCATAACGGTCGACCGCGACCACTGTCTGCTGATCTATCCGGAGCCTACCTGGATCGAGATCGAACGTAAGCTCGATCAGCTCCCTTCGTTCAACGAGCAGGCGCGGATGCTGCAGCGACTCTACATCGGTCACGCCCAGGAAGTCGATATGGATGGCCAGGGGCGCGTGTTGTTGCCGCCGGCATTGCGCAGCTTTGCTGCTTTGGACAAACGTGTCGCCCTGGTGGGTCAGGGCAAGAAATTCGAGCTCTGGGACGAGGAGACCTGGAACGGTAACTGTAACGACTGGTTGAACCAGGCCGATCTAGCGCAGGTGGAGTCGAGTCCCGATATCGCATCCCTGAGCATCTAGCTGCCAGTCGCCAGCTACCAGCGGAATTGTTTTTTTGCCGCAAATGAACGCGAATGAACGCAAATCGATACGTGACAAATGAAAGAAGTCTATTATAGAAATGTATGAAGAAAAATTGGGATTATTCGACCTGAAAGAAAATATTATAAATGAGGCAGATACCAAAAGCGGTCCGGCAGGAAAAATATTTACTGCATTTTTTATTGAGGTGGTGCAAATATGCTTTGGACTGATTGGGTTGGTCCTTTTAATAAACAGAATTATTATAGCCTGAGAGGCGCGATCATCATGAACAGCAAGATGAATATGATCTATTGGAAATCGGAAAAGTTTTGGCTTGGGAAACTACTTGAGCATCCGGAGATCATGACTCAAGGAGAAAGTTTAGAAGAGCTGGAAGCAAACATTAAGGAAGCGTACCTGTTAATGGCTATGGACAATGTACCGGAACAGTACGAAACAAAAGAAATCGTTGTATGAAAAGAAAGGAGTTTGTCAGGTCTCTGGAGCGCCAAGGCTGCTTCTTACTGCGTCATGGATCATTTATATGAATCCGAAGAATGGTAGCAAGCAACCAGTTCCACGGCATTCTGAGATTGATGATCAGCTTGCAAAGCACATTCGGAGATATCTTGGTCTGTAAACGCCTAATCACTTCGACGAATTTACTTCGAACCTCGGAATGCCAGGTCAGGCGTTCCCTACCGGGAATCGAGAGAGAAGGTGGTACCAGGCATAAACCAGGAATCACGAGGATCTGTGCGAATGGGAGTTTTGGCTCGTTCCCACGCTCCAGCGGACATAAGCTTCATGACGCTGGAGCGTCAGGATTTGCTCCGATTCGAGCTGTGGGACGAGGAGACCTGGAACGGTAACTGTAACGACTAGTTGAACCAGGCCGATCTATCGCAAGTGGAGTCCATTTCCGATATCGTGTCCCTGAGCATCTAGCTGCCAGTTACCAGCTATCCGCTATTAGCTTGAATAGATGAGCAACCGAGCATCATTTGCGGACTTTTTTAAACTTGCTCCCGGCTTAATTGCATTGGATAGGGAGCTTGATGCTGAGGGTTGCCCCGTTTCATATAGGAAATACTTGGCTGTTGAGTGGCTCATCCGAACAGACTGCCGCGATAACACAATTAAGCAGCTGAAAACTGCAATTTCTGATATGGACTTAGATGTTCAGTCAGCATGCAGCACTTGGTACAACAACGTTTACGGTCATACCGTCTATGAGCCACCTGCGTCACGTTTTATAGCTCTGTCCACCCCTGTGCCAATAACGGTTACCTGGAGCCCTTTCGATTCAGAAGTTACAATGCCAGATATAACACTAATTCAATATGAGCTACAGGAATCACTATTCAAGCTTTTAAATCCCGAAGGTTTTCTGCTTGTAGGCATCCAAAAATTACAAGAATTGCCAATGGCTAGATGGGTATGGCTGGCAATGGCAGACTACGACATTTCAGTAACATCATTCGCGCTTACACGTCCTGCGTATCATTTATCGCTGTGGCATTCGTTTCAGGCACTTGAAAAGTTATTGAAGGCTGTTCTTATTGTCTTCGGTGAGACCGAACTATCCTTGCAGAAGTATAGTCACAACATACATAAGCTCATATCAGCTCTAAATAAGCATGGATTTTCATTGACAAATCGGGGCACTCAAATAGCACATGAAATTTCAAATTTAGTGGGTGGTCCTTCGGTTAGATACCTTGATGATTCGCTCAATCGAAGTGAAAGGCTTATTCTGGCTGACCGCTCAGTCCGAGTGCATCACTTGCTGTTAGAGCTTTTTGCATTAGACGCTGAACGAATCGGAACTATGTTATCTACTGGTTCTGTTGATTCAGTCTTCGGGATCAACTCTCAGGATTCAGATCTGGATCTGCGGCGAAAAGTCCACATCGAACACAAGAAGATGTGTAGTCGGTAGTGTTCTAACTTTGTTTCTCAGGGTTCAAATAGCGATGTTAATCAATATCTTATGTGCTCTGAAACAACAGAGTTATAACACTACCGTGTAGTCACTCCGCTTACTCTAGACCACCGTATGCGTTGCCGTTGCGGAAAGACATCACTCACCCTGTACAAAATATCAATGCTAAAAATTCAAGCTAACAAGGCCGTAAACTCGGACGCATTTTTCGTTCGCTACGCTCACTACAAATGCGCCGGTTACGGCTGGCGGTAGCCGGCGACCGGAAGCTGACAACTGACAACTGATCTGTGACAGGTATCCATACCCCGGTATTACTGGAGGAGAGCTTGGAGGCCTTGGCGATCGACCCCGATGGGATCTATCTGGACGGCACCTTCGGCCGCGGAGGGCACGCGTGCGCCCTGTTGGCCAGGCTTGGTGCCGGGGGAAGCCTGTTGGGGCTGGATCGGGATCCGCAGGCAGTTGCCGCAGGTAGTACCCTGGCCCGGCGCGACCCGAGGTTTGCCATAGAGCACATGCCCATCTCGCGGATGGAAGAAGTGGCACGGCGGCGCGGTCTCTTCGGTCGGGTAAGCGGACTGCTGCTGGATCTGGGGGTCTCCTCGCCGCAACTCGAGGCACCGGACCGGGGTTTCAGCTTTTCCCTGGACGGACCCCTGGATATGCGCATGGACACCAGCAATGGACAGACCGCGGCCCAGTGGTTGGCGCAGGCCAAGGGGGAGGAGATCGCGCGTGTCCTGTGGGATTACGGCGAGGAGCGCCGCGCCGGGCGTATCGCCCGTGCCATCGTACGGGCCCGGGGCGAGCGGCCGCTCGTCACTACCTGTGCCCTGGGACAAATCGTCGCTGCCGCCAGTCCGAATCGGGAGCCGGGTAAACATCCGGCTACCCGGACCTTTCAGGCCATCCGGATCCATATCAATCGCGAGCTCGATGAGCTTCGCGTCTGCCTAGCCAATGTCTGCGATCTGTTGACCGCCGGGGGTCGGTTGGTGGTCATCAGCTTTCATTCCTTGGAGGACCGCATCGTCAAGCGTGTCATCCGCAATGAGGCACGCGGGGATCGATTTCCCCGCGGCCTTCCTGTGACGGCGCAGGAGACGAACGCCCGTTTGCGGTCGGTCGGCAAGCCGGTGCGGCCCTCCAGCCCGGAGGTTGCCGCGAATCCCCGCGCGCGCAGTGCCCTGATGCGGGTAGCGGAACGGCTGGCATGACCCGTTACGAGCTTTGGTTTCTGTTGCTGCTCATCGCGGGTACCGTCGGTACCGGAATCGGGATCGTGTACACCAAGTATTTGAGCCGGGTAGCGTTCGTGGAGCTCCAGGCCCTGCGCGCCGAGCGCCAGGAGTTGGAGGTACGCTGGGGGCAGCTGCGACTCGAGGAGGCCGCGCTGACCACCCATCCCCGCATCGAGACCAGGGCGCGCAAGCTGCTCGGCATGTATCTACCCCGAAGTGAGGACGTGCGTGTGATCAGAGGTAGCAATGACCGCTAGACCAAAGCGACGCAAGCGCGCCGAGCGTATCGAACGCTGGGGCAAAAGACCGAGCTTCATGCTGCGGCGCCGGGTCTTGGTCGGGGCCCTGGGGATGCTGTTTCTGGCCGTGATCGCGAGCGCCTTCGAGCGCCAGGTCATGGAGAAGGATTTTCTCCGCAACGAGGGCGAGCGCCGCCATCTTCGGGTGTGCGAAATCCCCGCCCGAAGGGGGATGATCTTGGACCGCAACGCGGAGCCGCTCGCCGTCAGTACCCCGGTAGCTACTGTCTGGGGCGATCCCCGCCAATTGGTGGAACAGCCCCGGACGGTGCGTGCTTTGGCCGGGGCCTTGAAGCTAGATGGGACTGAGTTGATGGCGCGGCTGACGGCCAAGCGTGAACGCGCTTTCCTCTATCTCAAACGGAGGATCGGGCCCAAGGAGACCCTTGCCGTGAGGCAGGTTTTAGAGGAGCACCAGCTGCGGGGGGTGGGCCTGGAATCCGAATACCGACGCTTCTATCCCAGTGGCGAGATCTTCGGCCATGTCATCGGCTTCACCGATGTGGACGACCGTGGTATCGAGGGTATGGAGCTCGCTTACGATTCCTGGCTGCGGGCGGAGCCCGGTAAGCGGCGGGTCATCCGGGACGGTCGGCGGCGCGTGGTAGCCGAGATCGAGCGCATCAAGCCACCGCGTCACGGTAGACAGCTGACCCTGAGCATCGATCGGCGCCTACAGTTCCTCGCCTACCGGGAGCTGGTGCGGGCGGTAGACAAGCATCGGGCGGTAGCTGCCTCCGCGGTGGTGCTGGACGTGGAGACCGGCGAGGTGCTGGCGCTGGTGAACCAGCCGGCCTACAACCCCAACGCCAAGCTGAGCGGTAGGGAAAGTGCCCGTCGCAATCGCGCCCTCACCGATGTCATGGAGCCCGGCTCCACGGTCAAGCCCCTGGTGGTGGCCGCGGCCTTGGAGGCGGGTCTGGTGGGTCCGCACACGCCCATCGACACCAATCCGGGCACCCTGCGTGTCGGGCCCGATATGGTCAGGGATATCCGCAACTACGGCCGGTTGGATACTACGGGCGTCATCACCAAATCGAGCAACGTGGGTGTGGTCAAGCTGGCCTTGCGGATGCGCAAAGCCGTGCTGTGGCGGCTTTACGACCGGCTCGGCTTCGGTCGTGCGACCGGGGTCAAGTTTCCGGGCGAGACCCCGGGGCAGCTGCGTCACTTCCGGGATTGGCGACCGTTCGAACATGCCACCCTGGCCTTCGGCTACGGCCTGTCGGTGACCACCTTGCAGCTAGCCCAGGCCTACGGGGTGTTGGCGGCGGACGGTATCAAGCGTCCGCTCAGTCTCCTCAAGCTTCCTGAGCCCCCCGCCGCGGAACGGATTCTCTCTGCCACCACGGCGCGCCGGGTGCGGACCATGCTGGAGACGGTTGTTTCCGCTAAGGGTACGGCCAGGCTGGCCGCCATCGAGGGCTACCGGGTCGCCGGCAAGACGGGTACGGCCAAGAAGGCGGTCCGGGGCGGCTACTCCGCCAGGCGCTATCAATCGGTCTTCGCCGGTATGGCCCCCGCCTCCCGGCCCCGTTTCGTCATGGTGGTCATGATTGACGAGCCGCGCGGCAGACACTACTACGGCGGCAAGGTCGCCGCTCCCGTGTTCGCCAAGGTTATGGAGGGGGCCCTGCGTCTGTTCAATGTGCCGCCTGACAATCCGGATGCGACCCTGCTGTTGGCGGGGGTGGGTGACCGGCGGTGATGTGGAGGCTTTCCGAAGCCGCCGCCCGCATTGGGGGCCGTGTCGCAGGCGCTGATGTCCGTTTCGATGCCGTCGGCAATGATAGCCGCGGGGATTGCACCCGGCAGCTCTTCGTGGCCCTGCGCGGAGCGCGTTTCGATGCCCATGGGTTCGTCGCCCAGGCGGGACAAAGGGGTGCCGCGGCGGCCCTGGTGGATCACCAGGTAGATGCGGATATTCCGCAACTAGTAGTCGACGATACCCGCTTAGGTCTGGGAAGACTGGCCGCGGCTTGGCGGGAGCGTATCACCGGAGAGGTGATCGCGGTTACCGGGAGCAACGGCAAGACCACCTGCAAGGAAATGATCGCCGCCGTCCTGGGGCAGGTCGGCTCGGTGCACGCCACCGGCGGCAATCTGAACAACGACATCGGCCTGCCCCTGACCCTGCTCGCTGCCCGCGACCAGGACTTTCTGGTCCTGGAGCTGGGTGCCAACCACCCCGGCGAGATCGCTTATCTCACTGCTGTCGGACGCCCGGATATCGCCGTCATCACCAATGCGGGGCATGCCCACCTGGAGGGCTTCGGCAGCCTCGAGGGCGTCGCCCGGGCCAAGGGTGAGATCGCCCAGGGGTTACCGGCGGACGGCACCTTCGTGGTGCCCTCGGATGTGCCTTGGATTGGCCTGTGGCGCGATCTGGCCGCCGGTCGCCGGGTGCTGACCTGCGGTCCCGATGCCACGGCCGATGTGCGCGCCGAGGTCGATGAGATACGAGGCGTCTGGGACGAGAATGGCTTCCGCACCGATTTTGCGGTCCGGGTCGGCGGCAGGGAGCTGGAGCTGGCGCTGGGTCTGGCGGGCACGCACAACATTCGAAATGCCCTGGTAGCGGTGGCCGTTGCCAGGGTCTTGGAGGTAGGGCCCGATGCGATCCGGGCCGGGCTTGCGGGCTTGCAGCCGGTGCCCGGGCGTTTGTGTCCCCGCCAGTGCCCCGGTGGGCTGCGTCTGATCGACGACAGCTACAACGCCAACCCGGACTCGGTCCGGGCGGCCATCGAGGTGCTCGTGGGGTTACCCGGTCGCCACTGGCTGGTGCTGGGCGACCTGGCAGAGCTGGGATCGGACGCCGAGGCGCTGCACTCGGGCCTGGGGGAAGCCGCCCGGACGGCCGGCGTCGAAGTTCTCTACACGGTGGGAATACTCAGTGCGGCGGCGGCGGAGGCCTTCGGCACGGGCGGCAGGCACTTTCCCGATCAGGCATCCCTGATCTCCGCGCTACGTAGGCACTTGGGTCCCCGTGACCTGGTATTGGTGAAAGGATCTCGGGCCGCAGCCATGGAGCAAGTAGCGGACGCCATTTGCGGTATGGGAGGGGCTTGAGATGCTCCTCTATCTGACCGCTTGGCTCGGGCAGTTCGAGAGTGCCTTCTCCGTCTTTCGCTACCTGACCCTACGTGGGATCATGGCGGTGCTCACCGCCCTGATCATCTCTTTCCTGGTCGGACCGGCCATGATCCGGCGTCTGACCCGGTACAAGATCGGTCAGACCGTCAGGGACGACGGACCCCAAAGCCACCTGTCCAAGGCCGGTACCCCCACCATGGGCGGGGCCCTGATCCTGGTGGCCGTCGGGATTGCCACCCTGTTGTGGGCAGACCTCGCCAACGGCTATGTCTGGGTCGTACTCTTGGTCACCCTGGCGTGCGGGACCATCGGGCTGGTGGATGACTATCGAAAGCTAGTGCTCAAGGACTCCAAGGGCCTGGCCTCCCGTTATAAGTTCCTCGGGCAGTCCTTGGTGGGCCTGGCCGCTGCCGGATACCTCTATGCCGTTGCCACGACCCCTGCCGAGACGGCCCTGCTGGTGCCCTATCTGAAGGAGGTCTCCTTCCAGCTCGGGCCCTGGTTCATACTCCTGGCCTATCTGGTCATCGTCGGCTCCAGCAACGCCGTGAATCTTACGGATGGGCTGGACGGGCTTGCGGTACTGCCCGCGGTGCTGGTCTGCGGTGCCCTGGCCGTGTTTGTCTATGCCTCCGGTCATGTGGATTTCGCGACCTATCTCAAGATCCCGTATGTGCCGGGTGTCGGCGAGGTGATGGTCTTCTGCGGCGCCTTGGTGGGCGCCGGGCTCGGCTTCCTCTGGTTCAACACCTATCCGGCGCAGGTCTTCATGGGAGACGTGGGTGCCCTGGCCCTGGGTGCGGCCCTCGGCACAGTCGCGGTGATCGCCCGCCAGGAGGTGGTGTTGCTGATTATGGGCGGGGTCTTCGTCATGGAGACCCTGTCGGTGATGATGCAGGTGGTCTCCTTCAAGCTGACGGGCAAACGGATCTTTCGCATGGCGCCCCTGCATCATCATTTCGAGCTTAAGGGTTGGCCGGAGTCGAGGGTGATCGTGCGGTTCTGGATCCTGACCGTGATTTTGGTGCTGATCGGCCTGGCGAGTTTGAAGATCCGGTAAGCGTTGGAATCACATCATTCGTTTTTATCCGCAAATGAACGCAAATAAACGCAAATCGGATTTTATGCTTCGTCATTCCGGCTAGGACGCCGGAATCCGGATGCCAGGGATGGCAAGCCTGAGGGAACCTGAAACACTCGCTGTAGACATCAGACCTACCGGTTCATGCCGATGCGGTTCGTTGCATTCACCACACCCTACACGACTCATACCATGAACAAGCAAAAAGTTATCGAAATATTCGAGTCTGAAGCCAAGCTGGCTGAAGTTCTCGGTGTGGATATAACCCAGGTAATAAGTCTACCCGAACAACTTCAGACAAAGCATGTGGATGAAATAATAGGAGCAGCAGTCAGGAATCGTATTGAAGAACATAAAATGGATAAGTTGATAGACCTACTCAGAACTTACTACCCACTACCTACACGGAATTGAAACTCTAAAGCGTATCCGAACAATCTTAAGACGTGATTCCGTTCGAGGTATGAATCGATTATCAAACCTTGAGAAGAGGCGCTTATGTCCTACCAAAACATCGATGCATCGCTCTCGCCCGCCGAGGTGAAGGCTATCAAAGACGCCTTCGGGATCGTGCTCAAAAAACTCCCGTTTCTGGTCAATATGACGCCCCATGAGCGCAAGATCGTCTTCAAGACCGGGCCCGACAGCGTATCTTTCGTCCAAAATGCCTTGGATGCCGCCCAGGACCATCCGAGTATCCTCCCCGGCAGCTTCAGCACCAAGGGATTCGAGAAGGATGTGGATCTCTTCACCACCCTCACCGAGCTGGGCACGCTGGCCGAGTCGGTCGCTTCCCAGATCGACGACACGCGCCTGGCGGTGGGCAGCGAGGCTATGCGGGAAGCGACCGAGGTTTACAACTATGTCAAGGCCGCCGCCAAGACCACGCCGGGGCTGAAGCCAATAGCCGAGCAGTTGGGCGAACGCTTCAAGGGAGCGAGCAAAAAGAAGCAGCCCGATCACCCGGAGGCATGAGGAATGGAAGTGGCGATCGAGGCTCGAAACCTCAACGTCGAGGATCAGAACCTCGACGCCAAGGATCAGAACCTCAACGCCAAGGATCAGAACCTCGATGCCGAGGATCAGAACCTCGACGCCGAGGATCAGAAGCTCGACGCCAAGGATCAGAAGCTCGGTGCCGAGGATCAGAACCTCAACGTCCAGGTTCGGAAGCTCAATGTCGAGGATCAGAACCTCAACGCCGAGGTTCAGAACCTCAACGCCGAGGATCAGAGGCTCAGTACCGAGGATCAGAAGCTCGCAAACTTGTCCCGACGGAGGAGGGATCTTGACGCCCAGCGTCGCTAAGCAACCAGGTAGACCACAGCCAATGCCTGTCGGTACTGCGATCGCGTTTATTTGCGTTCATTTGCGGATAAAAAATGACAGACCTCCGACATTTTCCTAAAACCCTCATCCTGGGCCTGGGCAAGACGGGTCTGTCTTGCGCCCGCTATCTGGGCAACCAGGGGGTCACCGTGGCGGTCATGGATTCGCGCCAGGAGCCTCCGGGCCTGGAGGAGGCACGCCGGGAGCTGCCGGATCTGCCCCTGTTCCTCGGCGGCTTCGATCCGGACGTCATCAGGGCCGCCGAACAGCTGATCGTCAGCCCTGGCCTGTCTTTGCGGGAACCTCCCATTGCCGAAGCAGCGGCGCGGGGGGTGCCGGTGCTGGGGGATATCGAGCTCTTCGCTCGGGCTGTGCGCGCCCCGGTAGCCGCGATTACCGGCTCCAACGGCAAAAGCACGGTCACCACCTTGTTGGGGCGGATGGCGCACCTGGCCGGCGTCCGGGCAGCGGTGGGCGGGAACCTGGGGCAACCGGCCCTGGATCTGCTCGATGACGGCGTGCAGCTCTATGTGTTGGAGCTGTCCAGCTTTCAGCTCGAGTCTACCCGGTCTCTCGCACCCGAGGCGGCGACCGTGCTCAATGTCTCGGCGGATCATATGGACCGTTATGACAGCCTGGCCGATTACGCCGCCGCCAAGCAACGGATTCTATCCGGCGCCCGAACGGCGGTCCTCAACCTGGACGATCCCCAGGTGCGGGCCATGGCGGGTGTGGCGACGCGGGATATCGGATTTTCCTTGGGGCCACCGGAGAGAGAATCGGATTTCGGATTGATCGAGCAGGCTGGTGCCCCCTGGATTGCCCGCGGAAATGAGTGCCTGCTGCCAGCTAATGAGGTCGTAATAAAAGGCCGCCACAATCTGGCCAATGCCCTGGCCGCGTTGGCTATGGGTCAGGCCTGCGGTCTGCCGGAGGTGGCCATGTTGGAGGCCCTGTGTACCTTCCGTGGGCTGCCCCACCGCACCGATCTGGTGGCCACCAAAGGGGACATCGACTGGTACGACGACTCCAAGGGGACCAACCCGGGAGCGACCGTTGCCGCCCTGAGTGGTCTGATCGATCCCGCGGGTCCCAGACGGGCGGTCCTCATCGCCGGCGGCGAGGGTAAGGATGCCGACTTCACCCCCTTGGCAGCGGCGGTGGAGCGTGCGGCGCGGGCGGTGGTCCTGATCGGGCGCGACGCCTCCCTGATCGAACGCACGCTCGATGGCCGAGCGAAGCTACTGCATGCCCAGGACATGACGGATGCGGTGCGCCGCGCCTTCGCTGCCGCATGGTCCGGCGATTGTGTCCTGCTCTCCCCGGCCTGTGCCAGCTTCGATATGTTCAAAGACTATGCCCATCGAGGTCGGGTCTTCGCGGCGGCGGTGGAGGCACTCGAGGTATGAGCGCCGAGGATCGGGTCCCACAGGCAGACCTCAACGCGCATCCCGACGCTGCGGGAAAGCGGGCGGATCCCGCTTCGAAGGCGTCGCAGCGGGATCGCCGCCAGGTCGGTAGGTTGCCGGACCTGGACTGGCCGCTCCTGGCCTGTGTGCTGATGCTGTTGGGATTCGGGTTCGTGATGATGTCATCCGCGTCCATGCCCATTGCCGATCGTACCTTCGCTGCCCCGCTCCATTTCGTGATCCGGCATGCCTTGGCCTTGGGGCTGGCCGTTACGGCAGGAATCCTGGTGTTTGCCACCCCCTTGGCCTGGTGGGAGCGGTCGGGACCCACCTTGTTCTTCCTGGGCCTGGTCTTGTTGGTCCTGGTCCTGGTGCCGGGAATCGGGCGCACGGTCAACGGCGCCAGCCGTTGGATTCCGCTTGGGCCCCTCAACCTCCAGAGCTCCGAGTTCATGAAGTTCTTTGCCGTCATCTTCGTGGCCGGCTATCTGGTGCGCCGCCGCGAGGAGGTGGTCACCAGCCTGTGGGGATTTCTCAAGCCCATGATCCTGATGGTGATCGCCAGTACTCTGATCATGCGCCAACCGGACTTCGGCACCACCGTCATCCTGCTCGCCACGGTGCTGGGTCTGCTGTTCCTCGGAGGCGTCCGGCTGACCCATTTCGCGGTTCTGTTTGGGATGCTGACGATGGCCGCCGTGATCCTGGTGGCGCTGGAGCCCTATCGGCTGGAACGGGTCACCTCCTTCATGAATCCCTTCGCTGACCCCTTCGATACCGGCTTCCAGCTCTCTCAGGCACTCATCGCCTTCGGTCGCGGGGAGTGGCTCGGGGTCGGGCTCGGGAACGGTATCCAGAAACAGTTTTTTCTCCCCGAGGCCCACACGGACTTTCTGATGGCGGTTATCGGTGAGGAGCTCGGGCTGGTGGGCACCCTGACGGTAATCGCGGCCTTCGGCTTTTTTCTGTGGCGGGTGCTGGTCATCGGTGCCCGCGCCGAGCGCGCCGGTTGCTGGTTTGCCGCCTACGCGGCCCACGGGTTTGGGTTGGGCATCGGCCTCCAGGCCATGATCAACATCGGCGTGAACCTGGGTCTGTTGCCGACCAAGGGGCTCACCCTGCCCTTCATGAGCTACGGGACCAACAGCATCATCGTCACCTGTATGGCGGTGGGACTTCTGCTGCGGATCGACCGGGACCTGCGGCTCGGGACCGTGGAACAGAGATCCGTGGAGGGGATGACATGGGCGCGCGCTTAGGAGCCTGTCCGGCTTACGCGTTCGTCGCGAGGGAGCGCGGGGCCGAGGCAGATTTTTTGATCGATTGAGGCGAATAGTGGGCCTATTTAACGAAATCGAGCGGAAAATCTGGCCGGCATCCGCGGTTCCGCAGCAGAACAGCCGGCTCCTCTGTGTCATGGCCGGGGGCACCGGCGGTCATGTCTTCCCTGCCTTGGCGGTGGCCGAGTTGCTGCGCGAGCAGGGTATGGAGGTGTTTTGGATCGGCACCAGGCGCGGCCTGGAGTCGCGGCTGGTCCCCGCGCATGGATTTCCGCTGGAATGGATCGGCATCGAGGGGCTGCGGGGCAAGGGGGCGCGGCAGATCCTGGCGGCTCCCTTCAAGCTCTTGGCGGCCCTGCGTCAGGCCGCGGGTATCCTGCGCCGGCGCCGACCCGATCTGGTGTTGGGGATGGGCGGCTTTGCCGCCGGGCCCGGTGGACTCGTGGCCAAGCTCTTAGGAGTTCCCTTGGTGATCCAAGAGCAGAATCGGGTGCCGGGACTCACCAATCAATGGTTGTCCCGCATCGCCGCGCGGGTGTTCGAGGCCTTTCCCGGTAGTTTCCCCGCAGGACGCGGTGCGATCACCAGCGGCAACCCGGTCCGCCCGGAGATCCTGGCCTTGAAAACGCCGCGGGAGCGGATGGCGGCCCGGTCCGGTCCCGGCCGTCTGCTCGTGATCGGGGGGTCCTTGGGAGCCAAAGTGCTCAATGAGACCGTCGCCGGGGCGGTCGCCTCTCTCCTCCCCGAGCAGCGACCGCAGATCCGCCATCAGGCCGGGGAGCGCACGCTGGAGACGGCCCGTAGGGCCTATGCCGAAGCCGGCGTCCAGGCCCAGGTGATCCCGTTCATCGAAAATATGGCGGAGGCCTATGCCTGGGCGGATCTGGTGGTATGCCGGGCCGGTGCCCTGACCGTCTCCGAGCTGGCGGCAGCGGGGGTGGGCTCGATCCTGATACCCTATCCCTACGCGGTGGACGATCACCAGACCGGTAACGCCCGTTACCTGGCAGACGTGGGTGCCGCGCAGCTCTTACCCCAGACCGAGCTCTCCCCGGCGTCCCTGGGTGCGGCGCTGGCCGGGTTATTCAGCGACCGGTCACGCCTGATCGCGATGGCCCAGGCCGCCCGCGGTCGGGGGTCGCCGGATGCGGCGGCGCGGATCGCTCGGGCCTGTTGGGAGGTCGGTGGGGCATGAGCGTGGCGATGCGTTTCGGGGCCGATAATATGGGGCGGATCCGCCACCTGCATTTCGTCGGTATCGGGGGTTCGGGCATGAGTGGGATCGCCGAGCTCATGACCAACCTCGGCTATCGGGTCTCCGGCTCCGACCAACAGGCGAGTGAGGCAACCCGGCGGCTGGAGGGCCTGGGCGTGATGGTCCGGATCGGACACCGGGCCGAGCAGGTACAGGGGGCCGATGCGGTGGTGGTCTCTACCGCCATCGACGCGGACAACCCAGAGCTAGGCGCCGCCCGAGCGCAGCGAATCCCAGTGGTACGCCGCGCCGAGATGTTGGCCGAGCTCATGCGTTTCTACTATGGAGTGGCGGTGGCCGGGACCCACGGCAAGACCACAACCACCAGCCTGATTGCAAGTGTGCTGGCCGAAGGCGGGCTGGATCCGACCTTTGTGATCGGTGGGCTCCTGAACAGTGCCCGCGCCAACGCCCGATTGGGCACCAGCCAGTACCTGATCGCCGAGGCCGACGAGAGCGATGCCTCCTTCCTCTATCTGCAGCCCATGCTGGCGGTGCTCACGAACATCGACGCCGACCACATGCACACCTACGACAATGACTTCGATCGCCTCCGCAACACCTTCATGGAATTTCTGCACCATCTGCCCTTCTACGGGTTGGCGGTCTTGTGTATCGACGATGAAGAGGTCCGCGCCCTGGCGCCCATGATCCCACGCCCGGTGCGTACCTATGGCACCCGTGCGGAGGCGGATGTACGGGGCGAGGACGTTCGCCAGGACGGCCTACGCATGGTTTTCTCCGTGCATTGGGAGGATCGGGAGGGGCCCCTCCGGGTGGAGCTCAATCTGCCCGGGCGTCACAATGTGCTCAACGCCTTGGCCGCCATCGCGGTGGGCCTAGAGCTAGGCGTGGAGGAGACAGCCATCCAACGCGCATTGCGTGACTTCCAGGGTATCGGCCGCCGCTTTGTCGTCAGAGAGATCAAGGCGGGGGACGGTCGTGAGCTGATTTTAGTGGACGATTACGGGCATCATCCGCGGGAGGTAGCGGTCACGCTCGAGGCGGCGCGCCGTGGTTGGCCGGGGCGGCGACTGGTGCTGGTGTTCCAACCGCACCGCTTCACCCGCACCCAGGAGCAGTTCGAGGATTTCGTGCAGGTGCTGTCGGATGCGGATGTACTCGTCTTGTGCGAGGTCTACGCGGCAGGAGAATCGCCGCTGCCGGGTGCCGACGGTCGCACCCTGAGCCGTGCGATCCGGGCCCGCGGCGAAGTGGATCCGGTGTTCGCCGGAGAGCTGGAGGATGTCCCCCGCATCCTGGGGACCCTGCTGGAAGACGGCGATTTGGTGCTGACCATGGGGGCCGGCGATATCGGCGCCCTGGCGGCTCGGCTGCCGGAGCTGTTGCAGGTGGAGGGAAGTGGTGATGTGTTATCCGATTAATACTCTGTTTCAGATCAGGAACCACGGATGAACACGGATGGACACAGATGGGTTCATGAAGATGAGACGCGGCAGCCCGTAGGGTGGGCTGTGCCCACCAATACCGGGCTTGGCTGGTGGGCCAGCCCACCCTACGAGTCTGTGCGATGGAGGTGCAGATCACTGGGCTGAAGCTCGACTTGGTTTCCACTGGCTCCCACGCTCCAGCGTGGGAGCAAGTCCGGACGCTCCAGCGTCGATAAGCGGTCAGGTAGACCCCAGCCAATGCCTTATCGGTACTGCGGGTATAGTCCGCTGGAGCGGACAAGATGGCGTTCCCACGCTGGAGCGTGGGAACGAGCACAACCCGAAACACTCGCTGTGGGCATCAGGCATGCTGGTTCATGCCGACCAACCTCGGTGTTCTCTATGCCCTCCGTGGTGAAAAATGCCAAGATCGAATCGAAGCACAGAGAACACAGAAAATGGAAAAAGATCCAGCCCGTAGGACGCGGTGAGCGCGGTGATTCTGGGCTTGCCGGCCGGTGTACGCCCTCCCCGCGCGAACCGCATCGATGGATGGCCCGTGCCCGACACCGAGGTTAGATGCCTGAGATGAGCATGTCGATTGCAGCAAGAATTTCGTAGCGGAAGTTTTCCAGTGAAGTAACTTCAGTTTTCAATATCGATTTAGGAACCGAAGTCATTTGATGAGTTAATAAAACAAAATTACCTTCATCAAGGTGAATAACTGGGCATAATCTTTTTGCATTAGTATTGTTCAAGGTAGCATGGGGGGAAAGTGGTATAACTAGGCGAGAGTTCAAATCTTCAAGTAAAGAGTTTTGAACATCAATGAGGTAAGGGTAGGTTTTATTGGAGGAACTATCTTCGTTCTTATAAAGGGTAAATTGGCTCATCAAAAATCTCGGTAAGCACTTGAAAATAAGCCATTCTTGTCAGCTAATTTGTTTAATTTGTCTATGGCTTTTTTATTGGTTTCACGCCAATTGGCTCGTTCAGCTTTTCTTAGCTCATCTTCAAGGGCATGCTCCAGGGTCGCTGAGAGGTTGATATTGAGCTTTCTGGCTTTGGCTAGTAGCTCGCTGTTTATGCTTAGGTTGGTTGCCTTTTTTGAGGCTGTGTCATCATATAAATGGCGCATGGTTAGTCGCTCCGAACGGGTGGTGCGCATACAGGGTGCGCATTACTAATGTAGCAAGAATAATGGCATCTAACAATTAGATAGGCTCAACCCTATATTTCCGCTGGAGCGGACAAGATGACATTCTCACGCTGGAGCGTGGGAACGAGCACAAAATGCAACATCTTGTAATTTTCCGCTATCGGTGCACAATATCTTGTGCCTGAATCGTTACCTTTGTTTTATGGATTTGCAATATCAGTCGAAGCTAGGCACTAGAGGCGCGGTGGACCTCCGCGGCGAGCTGCGCGTAGACGAGCCCCTGGCCCGTCACACCAGCTGGCGGGTGGGGGGACCGGCACGCCGCTTGTTTCGGCCGGCGGATGTCGCCGATCTGGCGGTTTTTTTGCAGGGCCTGGACCCGACCGAGCCTGTACTCTGGCTCGGGCTGGGCAGCAACCTGCTAGTGAGCGATGCGGGTTTTGACGGCACCGTGATTCAGACCCAGGGTTGCCTGAATACCCTGGAGCCTGTGGGGGAGCGGGGGGTCCGGGCCGAGTCCGGGGTCCCCTGCGCCAAGGTGGCACGCTCCGCAGCCAGGCTTGGACTCACCGGGGTGGAGTTCCTGGCCGGGATCCCCGGTACCATGGGTGGTGCCTTGGCCATGAACGCCGGTGCCTATGGGGGGGAGACCTGGGACCGGGTCAGGCGGGTGCTCACCATCGACCGCCGGGGTGAGCTGCGTGAACGTCTGCCGAAGGACTTCCGCATCGGTTACCGCCGGGTCCAGGGTCCACCGGGCGAGTGGTTTTTGGGGGCGGAGCTGGGGCTGGAGCCTGGAGACACCGCGGCCGGCTTAGCGCGCATCCGTGAGCTGCTCGAGCGGCGGGGACGTGCCCAACCGATCGGGCTTCCCAGTTGCGGCTCGGTGTTCCGCAATCCCCCCGGAGACCATGCCGCGCGGCTCATCGAGGCGGCGGGCCTGAAGGGATTGCGCGTGGGCGATGCCCAAGTATCGGAAAAACACGCGAACTTCATCGTCAACACCGGGGCCGCCAGCGCATGGGACATCGCCCGGCTTATCGAATGGGTGCAGTCGGAGGTGGCGCGTACCAGCGGGGTGCGCCTGACGCCCGAGGTGTGTCGGGTCGGGGGTTGGGGATCATGACCTCACAAGCGGACAAGTTCGGCAAGGTGGCCGTGCTCCTGGGCGGACAGTCGGCCGAACGTGAGATCTCCCTCAAGAGTGGTGGTGCCGTGTTGACGGCCTTGGTACGTCAGGGGGTGGACGCCCATGGACTGGACCTGGCGCAGACCGGTGCCTTGGAGCAGCTAGGTAGCGGTGGATTTGCGCGGGCGTTTATCATCCTCCACGGTCGCGGCGGCGAGGATGGACAGATCCAGGGTGCGCTCGAGACCATTGGGTTAGCCTACACGGGCTCGGGGGTGTTAGGCTCGGCCTTAGGGATGGACAAATACCGTTGCAAGCGCTTGTGGCAGGGTTGTGGTCTGCCGACCGCGGACTTCGCATTATTGCGGCAGGAAGCGGACCTGGCGCAGGCAGGGGCCCTGGGTTTCCCCCTCATGATCAAGCCGGCCCGTGAGGGCTCCAGCATCGGGATGGCACGGGCGGACGATCCCGAGACGCTGGTCAAGGCCTGGCGCGCAGCGGCGCAGTACGATGCCCTGGTCCTTGCCGAACGCTGGATCAAGGGTCCCGAATATACCTGCGCCGTCCTGAACGGCGAGGCCCTGCCTCTGATCCGCCTGGAGACGCCGCGTGACTTCTACGACTATGAGGCCAAATATCTTGCCGATACCACCCGTTACCTGTGCCCCTGCGGCCTGGATGCCGAGTCGGAGTCATGCCTTAAGACCCTGTGCCTGGATGCCTTCGATACGGTCGGCGCCGCCGGCTGGGGGCGGGTGGATTTCATGCTCGACGGCAGTGGGCAGCCGTACCTGCTGGAGGTGAACACCGTGCCCGGCATGACCGACCACAGCCTGGTACCCATGGCCGCCCAGGTCCATGGGCTGGATTTCGATGCCCTGGTTTGGCGCATCCTGGAGACCAGCCTTGAATAGCCCCGAACAAACGATGGCCAAGGATCGCGTGGCCGGAAAACCGACCTTGGGTCGGCGGTTGGTGCGCTGGGTGTGGGCGCTGGGGTTGTTGTCCCTGTTGGGAGGTAGCGGTTATCTACTGATGCGTTGGGAGCCCCAACGGCTGCCGGTGCGGGTGGTAACGGTGGATGGGGTGCTCAAGCACCTGTCGTCGCATTGTTTGCGAGAGACGGTGATCGCGCAGCTGAATGGCGGCATCCTGACTCAGGACCTGGTGGGGCTCAAAAGGGCGGTAGAGGCCATCCCCTGGGTACGGTCAGCAAGCTTGCGGCGTCGCTGGCCGGATCGCTTGGAGCTCACGGTGGTGGAGCGGGTAGCCGTGGCGCGTTGGGACGAAGACACCTTGGTAGACGCCGACGGCGTGATTTTCAAGCCCGAAGCCGGTGCTACTCCGCACGGGCTGCCCAGACTTTCGGGAATGGAGCAGGATGCCTTGCAGCTAGTGAAGCGCCTTGTGGACTGGGAGCCGCGGCTGCGTGCCCTTGGCCTCGAGATCGAAACCCTTGCCCGGGATGCCCGCGGGGCCTGGACCTTGCGCCTGAGTGCGGGATTCAGCCTGGCCTTGGGCAAGGAGCGGGTTCAGGAACGGATCTTAAGGTTCATCCGGGTCTACCCCCGGTTGGCCGCCACCGGGGTGCCGTCGCTGATGGATATGCGCTACAGCAATGGGTTGGCGGTCCGGTGGGTGGGAGGCGAAGGCGATGCTCCGGGGCCTGACGCCGTGGGAGCCGTGCGGTCAGCAAAACTAAAGTCCCGGACCTCGGGACCCTCCAGGAGTCGAACCGAATGTTGAGACGAGGCGAAAAGAATCTCCTGATCGGACTGGATATTGGTACGTCCAAGATCGCCGCCCTGGTGGGCGAAGTGAAGGACGACGAGGGGATCGAGATCATCGGAATCGGTACCCACCCATCCTGGGGGCTCAAGAAGGGTGTGGTGGTGGATATCGAGTCCACCGTGCAGTCCATCCAACGCGCGGTGGAAGAGGCGGAGCTCATGGCGGGTTGTGAGATCCACTCCCTCCATGCCGGCATCGCGGGCAGCCATATCCGCAGCCTCAACTCCCACGGCATTACCGCCATCAAGGAGCGGGAGGTGTCCCAGGCAGACGTGGACCGGGTTATCGATGCGGCCAGGGCGGTAGCGATTCCGGCCGATCAAAAGATTCTCCACATCCTCCCCCAAGAGTTTATCATCGACGAGCAGGAGGGCATCCGCGAGCCCATCGGTATGTGCGGAGTGCGGTTGGAGGCCCGGGTCCACATGGTCACGGGCGCGGTCAGCGCGGCTCAAAACATCGTCAAGTGCATTCGGCGCTGCGGGCTGGAGGTAGACGACTTGGTCTTGGAGCAGCTCAGCGCCAGCTATGCCGTCCTGGGCGAGGATGAGAAGGAGCTGGGCGTCGCCTTGGTGGACATCGGCGGCGGTACCACGGATCTGGCGGTATTCACCGACGGTGCCATCCGCCACACGGCCGTGATTCCCATCGCCGGCGACCAGGTGACCAACGACATCGCCGTCGCCCTGCGGACCCCCACTCAATACGCGGAACAGATCAAGATCCAATACGCATGTGCCTTGACCCAGCTCGCCAGAAACGGCGAGACCATTGAGGTCCCCAGCATCGGTGAGCGTCCGGCTCGGCGCCTGGCCCGTCAGACCCTGGCGGAGGTCGTGGAGCCACGCTACGAGGAGCTCTTGGGTCTGCTCCAAGCGGAGCTGCGCCGCAGCGGCTTCGAGGACCTGGTGGCGGGAGGCGTCGTCATGACCGGCGGCAGCGCCAAGATGGAAGGGCTCACCGAGCTGGCCGAGGAGGTCTTCCATATGCCGGTTCGGCTCGGTATCTCCCAGCACGTAACCGGCCTCAAGGATGTGATCAGTGATCCCGTCTACGCGACCGGCGTCGGGTTACTGATGTATGCCCGGCAGCACCGGCTCATGCAGCGCTTGGAGCTGTCGGAGTCCGCCGGTCTGAAGGCGATCTGGGAACGGATGAAGAGCTGGTTTCAAGGCAATTTCTGAACGTCCGCCTGCCCTGGCTGGGGACCGGCGGGCGTGACTGGGCAGTACGCGGGCAGGGCCTCCATGAGATCCTGCAAGACGAGTCGATCCAATGCGGGTAACTATTGAGCAAAATCAGGAGAAAACCGATGTTTGAACTAGTGGATACCAACGGCCAGGATGCGGTCATCAAGGTGATCGGTGTCGGCGGCGGCGGCGGCAATGCCGTCAACCAGATGGTGGAGTCTTCCATCGAGGGGGTGGATTTCATCTGCGCCAACACGGATTCCCAGGCCCTGAAGAGCTCCAACGTCAAGACCATCCTCCAGCTGGGGGCGGACATCACAAAGGGACTCGGCGCCGGTGCCGACCCCAAGGTGGGCAAGGAGGCCGCATTGGAGGACAAGGAACGCATTCATGATGCCCTGGAGGGTGCCGACATGGTCTTCATCACGGCCGGCATGGGCGGTGGAACCGGGACGGGTGCCGCTCCGGTCGTCGCCCAGGTGGCACGGGAACTGGGTATCCTGACCGTGGCCGTGGTGACCAAGCCCTTTGCGTTCGAGGGCGCCAAGCGGATGAAGGTGGCGGTGGAGGGGATCTCCGAGCTGGCGAGCCACGTCGATTCACTCATCACCATCCCCAACGAGAAGCTGCTGGCCGTGCTCGGTAAGGAAATGAGTCTCTTGAACTCCTTCAAGGCGGCCAACGATGTGCTCCTGAACGCTACCCAGGGGATTGCCGAGCTCATCACCCGTCCTGGCCTCATCAATGTGGACTTTGCGGATGTCAAGACCGTCATGGCCGAAATGGGTCAGGCGATGATGGGGACGGGCATCGCCAGTGGCGAACAGCGGGCTCGGGAAGCGGCCGAAGCGGCCATCAATAGTCCTTTGCTGGAGGACATCGATCTGGCCGGTGCCAAAGGGATATTGGTCAACATCACCGCCGGCATGAGTTTGTCCATCGGTGAGTTCGACGAGGTGGGCAATACGGTGCGGGACTTTGCGGACGACGACGCCATCGTGGTGGTCGGCACCGTCATCGATCCCGACCTGAGCGAGGAGCTGCGCGTGACCGTGGTCGCTACCGGCCTTGGAGAGGGGCGCAGAGCGCAGCTTTCGAAGCCGGCCATGGGCGAGTCGCCGATCCATCTGGTGCCACGCGGGGGCACGGGGTCGGTTACCCCCGATTACCGAGACATGGAACGCCCGGCGGTCTATCGCAAGGGCTACCAGGGTGTCGCTGCGGCCGCGGTCGCGCAAGCCCACCCGGATGCGGTCGAGGAGACGGATCTAGATTACCTGGATATTCCCGCGTTTCTGCGCCATCAGGCAGACTGAATCACTGAATCAGGGTAAACCAGAAAAGAGGATCACGAAGAAAATCAATAAATTTTCTTGTAAAGACGTTTCGTACCTGATTAAATAGAGGGAAAACCCTAATCGAGGAAACTCGGGGTTGTTCCCTCCGCCTCCGATGGACGGCTGAGATGGACAAACACGAGAACCAAGGAAGGACACCCCCGGGTTGGCGTTAAACGGCTGGGATGCCTCCTTGCGAAGCACCCCTGACGAACGCAGGGTGGCTTCCGCAGGGCAGAAGGCACGGGGAGTGCGATGGGAGGTATGGTAATGATCAGGCAGCGAACCCTGAAAAACGTGATCCGAGCTACCGGGGTGGGGTTACATACGGGCAACAAGGTTTGCCTGACATTGCGTCCGGCTGCGACGGATACCGGGATCGTGTTTCGCCGCGTCGATCTGCCGCAGCCGGTGGAGATCCGTGCCTGTCCCGAGAACGTGGGCGACACCAGGTTGTCGACTACCTTGGTCAAGGGGGACGTAGGTATCTCCACGGTGGAGCATCTGCTCTCCGCCTTCGCCGGTTTGGGGATAGACAATGCCTACGTCGACGTGAGTGCCCCTGAGGTGCCCATTATGGACGGCAGCGCGGGGCCCTTTGTGTTCCTGATCCAGTCGGCCGGTGTCGAGGAGCAAAATCGGCCGAAGCGTTTCATCCGTATCAAGCGGAGGGTGGCCGTGGAAGATGGGGACAAACGCGCCATCTTTGAACCCTACAATGGGTTCAGGGTGGATTTCTCCATCGATTTCGATCATCCGGTCTTCGTATCGCGGGTGCAGGAGGCCAGCGTGGACCTCTCCACGACCTCCTTCGTCAAAGAGGTCAGCCGCGCGCGGACATTTGGCTTCCTGCGCGATATCGAGGCATTGCGCCAGAGCGACCTCGCCCTTGGCGGCAGTATGGACAACGCCGTCGTGGTGGACGACTACCGGGTGCTCAACGAGGAGGGTCTGCGCTACGAGGACGAGTTCGTCAAGCACAAGATCCTCGACGCCATCGGTGACCTCTACCTGCTTGGCCATTCGTTGATCGGCGCCTTTTGCGGGCACAAATCCGGTCATGCCCTCAACAACTGCCTGCTGCGGGCGTTGATGGCCGACGCAACGGCATGGGAACAGGTTGTGTTCGAGGATTTCAAGTCCTCGCCGATTTCCTATCTGCAGCCGTTGGTTGTGTCGTCCTAGCGATTCCGTGTGCCGGTCTTCGCCAGCCGGCGCAGCGCGGCTGCAAGCCGGGCATCTTCGGTGCCTGCGGCCGCGTCCATCAAATGCTGTACCGTTGTTGCAGACAGCGTGTTGTTTGAGGCCTTCGAGGAGGATATGGAGGCACCAGGCCGAACGCGGATGCGGCAGGTGACGATGGGGCCATGACGCGGGGTGAGATGATGCTCGAGCTCCGGGGTAAAGAAGCGTAGGCGTGACGACCAGACCGGGGAATCCGTGAGCAACGTCAGTACGCCAGTATCGAGGGAGGCGTACAGACAGTGCTCATCCAGGGGCGGGGGCAGGACGGCTTGGATCTCACGCAACAGCTGGGTGTGGCCTTCGATCGCGGCGAAACAACCAGCGGTTTTCTCATTCTGTCGCAGGAAGCGGCAGGCGTGTTGGAAGCGTTTAGGCACGAACGGAAGTGCGGCTCGAATGGGGGTATTGCTGACAGGACGGCCAGAATTTGCTAAAATTACGAAATTATTCAGCTTGATGGAAGGTTTCATTATGAATCGAACTTACTTACGACACAGAAGCGGGTGGAAAGGCACTGCCGCGTGGGGGATCGTTCTCGGTGTTTTGGTTACCGCGGCGGCGGGGGTCGGTTTCTGGTACGGTCGAGCGAGTGTGCCACTGAGTCTGATATCTCCGCAGATGGTTCCTGTGTTCGAGGCAATGCTCAAGGAGGAGCGCAAGATGTTGGAAGCGGCCCGCTGGAAGTCCCAAGCTCAGCTTGATGTCTTGTCCGGTCGGATCGGCGATCTGCATGCCGAAATTCTCCGCCTGAATGCGTTGGGGGGGCGCCTGGTGGAGATGGCCGGGCTGGATGCCGAGGAGTTCGATTTCGAGAGTCCGCCCCCCTTGGGCGGTCCCGCCGATGCCCGAGTGAGCAATGAAATCGAGGTGTCAGAACTATTGAGAGAGGTAACCGACCTGTCCGGTTTTATCAACGACCGCAGGCACAAGCTGAAACAGCTTGAGCAGATGATCATGGAGAAGGGCCTCGGGAAACACGCTGTCCCCTCCGGATGGCCGGTTCGGTCCGGCTATATCACCTCCGGGTTCGGATATCGCATGCATCCGATCCTCAAAAAGTACCACCTCCACAGCGGCGTCGATTTCGCCGGCAAGCGGGGAACACCCATACTGGCCACTGCCGACGGGGTCGTCATCTTCAGCGGTTGGGAGTCCGGATATGGCCGTATAGTGAAAATCCGTCATATGAATGGTCTGGTAACCTGCTACGCCCACAACCAGAAGAACCTGGTCAAGAAGGGCGACCTGGTTAAGAAGGGACAGACGATCGCCAGGCTCGGCTCCAGCGGGCGCTCCACCGGTCCTCACGTTCACTTCGAGGTCCGCAGGTACGGTAAGGCCATCAATCCCATGAACTACGTCGGCGCCAAGTCGTACCGGAAAGGGGGCGGCTGAGCAGCCTGCCCGCGCAGACCTCGCATTGCGTGTAGGTTGGGTTAGGCGCGCAGGGAAACGCTGCGGAGGGCACAGCGTCGAACGCGTCGTAACCCAACACGACACCTTCCCAGGCAACACCAAATAATGCCGAACAGCGCCAGGATCGAACGAGACCAATCCTGCGATGATTCGTGCTGTCCGGAGGGAAAAGATCCCTCCTGCGTCGGGACAGGGTTTGATGTGTTGCGTTCGACGCACCAAGGCTCGCTGATCGTCTGCCAGGTCCATTGCCGGCGTCTTAACGCAACCTACACTCACATGACCCCCCGCGCAGCCTGTCCGCGCCTCGCATTGCGTGTAGGTTGAGTTAGCCGCGCGAGAAAACGTTTGGGGGAGCACGGCGTCGAACGCGGCGTAACGCAACACGACGCTAAGATCCGTTTTAACCAGATAGCTCTAAGATCCCTCCTCGCCGCGCCAATTCCTCACAATCGCCCACGTTCGGATCTAATGTCAACGGCTCCTAAGACCGATGCAATATCTCAGTACCCGCGGTGGGGTTAAGCCCGTCGGTTTCTCCGCAGCCGTGATGATGGGCCTCGGCACCGACGGCGGGTTGCTTCTGCCCGCGACGGTGCCCCAGGTCGGTCCCGCTGAACTCCGCGACTGGTCCGACTTAGGCTTCCGGGACCTGGCGGTGGAGCTCATGCTTCCCTTCGTTGGCGACGCCATCCCGCGCGCCGATCTGGTCGCGCTGATCGGCCGCTCCTATGCGACCTTCTCCCACCAGGAAATAACGCCGCTGGTGCAGGTCGGCGGGCAACGCGTCCTGGAGCTTTTCCAGGGTCCCACGGCGGCCTTCAAGGACGTGGCGCTGCAATTTCTCGGGAATGTCTTCGCGTACCTGCTCGCACGCGACGGTGGGCGGCTGAACATCCTGGGGGCAACTTCAGGGGATACGGGTTCGGCGGCCATCGCCGGGGTACGCGGCAAGGACCGGATCCGGATCTTCATTCTGCATCCCGCGGGCCGGGTCTCGCCGATCCAAGAACGGCAGATGACCACGGTGTTGGATGCAAACGTCCACAACATCGCCATCCGCGGTACCTTCGATGACGGCCAACGTATCGTCAAAGGCCTGTTCAACGATCTGCACTTCAAGCAACAATACCACCTGGGCGCGATCAACTCCATCAACTGGGCCCGCATCCTGGCCCAGATCGTCTACTACTTCTATGCCTGGGGTAGGATGAGTCGAGGCGATCCCGGATTCCGAATCAGCTTTGCGGTCCCCACCGGAAACTTCGGCGACATTTTCGCCGGCTACCTGGCCAAGCGCATGGGGTTGCCGGTAGACCGGCTGCTCATCGCCACCAACCGTAATGACATCCTGACCCGATTCGTTACCGGCGGTCCCTACGCGGCGGGCGAGGTCCATTCGACCTTGAGCCCGGCCATGGACATCCAGGTCGCCTCCAATTTCGAGCGCTACCTGTATTTTCTGGTGGGTGAGGACCCAGCCGCGGTGCGTGCCCTGCTTGCAGCGCTGGACCGTACCGGGTGCATGCAGGTAACGGCGGAACAGCGGATAACCCTGGCCGGTGATTTCGATGCTGCGGCCGTCAGCGACGCCCAAATCCTGGACCAGATCCGAGAGACCTATGAGCGCCACGGCTATATCCTGGATCCCCACACGGCCGTTGGCGTACAGGCCGCCCGGCACCGTGCCGACATGGTTTGCCTGGCCACGGCGCACCCGGCCAAGTTCAACGATGCGGTGCACCGGGCTATCGGTATCCAGGCGCCCCCACCGCCCTGTCTGCGCGGACTGTTGGAGAAAGAGACCCGCTGCGTCTTGCTGGATGCCACGGAAGAGGCGGTACGGGGACATATCCGCAGCACCCTGGCAGCGAGCGGCGACCGGCCGTGAACCAGCCCGCGTCTGCCATCGAGATCCTCGATACCACCCTGCGGGACGGCGAGCAGACCCATGGGGTCTCCTTCTCCCCGGCGGAGAAGACCAACATCGGCAAGGCACTGCTGGAGCGGGTGCGGGTGGACCGGATCGAGGTGGCCTCCGCCCGGGTGTCCAGGGGTGAGATCGAGGCCGTGTCCGGCATCATCGACTGGGCGCGGGGAGCCGGGCTGGCCGATCGGGTCGAGGTACTCGGATTCGTCGACCACGGCAAGAGCGTGGACTGGATCCTTAAGTCCGGTGGGCGTGTAATCAACCTACTGGCCAAAGGCAGCGAGAAGCACTGCCGGCACCAGCTCGGCAAGACGCTGGGCGAGCATCTCAACGACCTACGCGCGAACATCGAGCTCGCCCGCGAGAAGGGATTGGCCGTCAACCTCTACCTGGAAGATTGGTCGAACGGCTACCGGGACAGCCGGGGGTTCGTCTACCGGCTGATGGACGGGCTTGCCGACACGGGCGTCGGCCACTTCATGCTGCCGGACACCCTGGGTGTGATGACCCCGGAGCAGGTCACCGCCGCCATGACGGACATGATCCGGCGCTTTCCCCACCTCAAGTTCGACTTCCATCCCCACAACGACTATGGACTGGCCACGGCCAACGTGATCGCGGCCGTCCAGGCGGGCGCGGCGGCGGTCCACTGCACCATCAATTGCCTGGGGGAGCGGGCCGGGAACGCCTCCCTGGCAGAGGTAGCGGTCAACCTGCGTGACCAGCTCGGATTGAACCCGAGGATCGACGAGACCCACCTGGTCCAGGTCGGCGAGCTGGTCGAGCATTTCTCGGGCAAGCGTACCGCCCACAATGCCCCCATCGTAGGCGAGGACGTCTTCACCCAGACCGCCGGCATTCACGCCGACGGCGACCACAAGGCCAGCCTCTACCATACTCGGCTGAGCCCGGAGCGTTTCGCCCGCAGCCGTCGCTACGCCCTGGGTAAACTCGCGGGCAAGGCCTCTCTGCTCAAGAACCTAGAGCGCCTCGACATCAGCCTCTCGGAGGAGAACCAGCACAAGGTACTCCAGCGGGTTATAGAACTGGGGGATTCCAAGAAGGCTATCACCAGCGACGACCTGCCCTTTATCATCGCCGAGGTCCTCGAGGGCAAGGACTACACCCATGTCGAGCTGCTCTCCTGCACCGTCACCAGCAGCCTGGACCTGCAATCTACCGCCAGCATTCGTGTCCGGCTGCAAGACGAGGTCTTGACCGCCGCTGGCAGCGGCAACGGCGGCTTCGACGCCTTCACCGGGGCGCTTGCCAAGATCCTGAAGAAAAAGGGGCTTGCCCTGCCCAGGTTGGTAGACTTTGAGGTCCGGATCCCTAAGGGCGGACGCTCCGACGCCCTGACCGAGTGCATCATCACCTGGGCCTGCGAGACCGGTGAGGTCCGCACCCGCGGCGTGCACTACAATCAAGTGTTCGCGGCCATCAATGCTACCCTGCGGGTACTGAACCTGCAGATCCAAGGCTCCCTCCAGCAGTCGCGCTCCATCGATCCTACCGCCTGAGGCGGTTCGGGTTTGGGTTTTGCCGTAATGCTGAGAAGGGGCCAGTGGCGTTTGAGTCGTTACATGACATCTGAATTCAGTACAATTAGCGACCAGAAATGAAAAACGAGCAGATGGCTTCCTCAACCGCTTGATCGACAAAGCCCCGTTCAAAATCACCACACTCCTCACCGACAACGGCAAGGCATTTACCGATCGCTTCGGCGCCTCCGGCGAGTGCCAGCCAGCCGGCGTCCATCCCTGCGATCGGGTCTGCGCCGCCAACCGCATCGCGCATCGTCTGATCACGCCCGGAACCCCCCAGACCAACGGTATGACCGAACGCTTCAACGGCCGCATCGCCGAGGTGCTGCGCACCCACCGCTTCGACTCCGCCGCCTCCCTCCAGGCAACCCTCAAGCGCTTCGTCTACCTGTATAATCACCGCATCCCACAGCAGAACTTGCACCCCAAAACGCCCCTCCGGACACGCCAACAATGGTACGCACACCAGCCCCAGCTGTTCAAAAAATATCCTCGTAATCATCCGGGACCTGACAACGGCTTGATGCCCCTGGATTGCGATGTCACGCCGTTCGATAACTCCCAGACGAAGAAGGAGGGCGTCTCGCGTACCTACGCCGGGGTGGACGGTTACGCGCCGATGGCGGCCTATCTGGGACAGGAGGGTTACTGTCTGGAGCTGGAACTGCGCGTCGGCAGTCAGCATTGTCAGAACGGCACCCCGGCTTTCCTCCAGCGTGTGCTGGAGCGGGCGCGACGCATGACTGCCGCCCCCGTGCTGTTGCGTCTGGACGGTGGCAATGATGCCATTGAGAACATCGCGGTGGTCGCGGCCCACAACGAGCACGACCCGCAGGCCGCCCCAACTCACTATGTCATCAAGTGGAACCCACGCCGGGAATGCCCTGAGAAATGGCTCGCCGTTGCCGAACAACACGGTGCGTGGAGTGAACCGCGACCGGGTAAGCGGGTCGCCCTGTTCAATTGGGATGAAACACGCACTCACAACGGTTACACCTATTCTCTGCGACGCGTCATGCGGGTTACCGAACGCACCATCGACATGCATGGCCTGCAACTCCTGGTTCCCGAGGTCGTGCTCGAAGGCTGGTGGACGAGCCTCCCGTTCGATGAGCAGACCATCACTCGTCTCTATGCCGATCATGGGACCTCCGAGCAATTCCACAGCGAGTTCAAGACCGATCTGGACATCGAACGCCTGCCCTCGGGGAAATTTGCCACCAACGCCTTAATCCTCGCCTGTGCCCAACTGGCCTACAATATCCTGCGTTGGATCGGGCAGAACGGACTGCTGGGGCCGGATCCCCCGCCACGCCATCCGGCCACGCGTCGGCGCATCCGCACCGTGATGCAAACCCTGATGTACCTGGCTGCACGGCTGATTCATACGGGGCGCCGACTCAAACTCGCCTTCGGCTCGGGTTGCATGGTGGTCTCCATCTTCCGACGACTCTACGAACGCTTGGCATACACGTGAACGAACTGCTGCTGCCGCATCAATACGCGCGCTGGAGGTCGCGGGTTTTTTCGTGCCGATTACTCACGGCGAGGTGTTGAACGCTCGCATTGACACGTCCAAAACCCAAGACTCACATCCAGTTAGCACCTCTACTGTTCCATCGCTCCTGATTAGAATGACAATTGCCTCCAATCTCGACACCAACGTAATAACTTCTCATTTACGTCACGGATTCAGGAATATATCAGGAAATCCACAACCTCTAAGAAAAGATAGTGGTAAGTTTCGAGACCACATAAGCGTTCGGTAATCTAAAGTAGAAGGCCCAAAGTGCTTGCACAGATCCAAGTTCGATGCTTCACTTAAATCAACTGCGATAAATTTCGTATTATCCAACGATGCATAAGAAAAGTCGGTGCCGCGTAAGCATGTGCCGTGAAAGTATGCCCACTCAAGATATGCATTACTTAGGTTAGCGTTACTCAAATCAGTTGTTACCGGACGAGAAAACCCGGTATATATCTTTGCTCCGTAACTAAAATCGGAACGTACTAGATTAAGCTCCCTGAAAATCAGCACCCCGTAAATCAAGTCCTCGACAGTCTTTCCACGCTAAAGTCGCTTCACGAAAATCCAATTGACAACCTGGATTAGCATCTCGCCACTCTGACAAGGCTTCTCGGCCATCGCTTAAAAGCTGACAGTGTAGGTCATTAGCCATAGATAATTTTAACAGTTCGAGTGATTTCCAAGTGACGATACACGCCTAACAGGTAGTAGACGGCGAATTGCCGTGTTTAAGTACGTCGAAACGCCTTATATACTACAACTATTGCCTCTTTTTCAAATTCATGAATATCTCTATCAACGCATCTATGGAGCCTGTCTGACTTGACGGAAAAAAAGGTGAACGAAACAGGACCTGAGATATGTGGGCTAACCAGCCGTTTCCCATGAAGAACACACCCATCACAGAACCCGGCTTGCGTATCCTCAGGGTTCTGCTGGTGGCGATGCTTGTACTCCTGATCGCTGCCTCACCGGCATTGGCGCAAAAGGTAAGGATCGCGGTGGCCGCGAATTTCACCGCGGCGGCCAAGGAGATCGGCGTCCTGTTCGCACAGGCCACGGGGCACGAGGCCAGCTACAGCTTCGGCTCGACCGGCCAGCTCTATGCCCAGATCACCCAAGGCGCCCCCTTCGAGGTTTTTCTCGCCGCCGATCAGGTACGACCCGCGCAGGCGGTTGCCGCGGGCCTGGCCGTGGCGGACAGTCGCTTCACCTATGCCACGGGCCGCTTGGTGCTGTTCAGCAGGGACGAGTCCTTGGTGACGGACGAGACGACGCTGCATAACCCCGGTATCACCAAGGTCGCCATCACCAATCCGGTCACCGCGCCCTATGGGGCGGCGGCGGTGGCGGTGATGAAAGCCCTGGGGGTCTATGTCGGACTTGCCCCTCGCCTGGTGCGGGGCAACAACATCGGCCAGACCTATCAATTCGTGGCGACCGGAAATGCCGAGGTCGGTTTTGTCGCCCTGTCCCAGGTTGCCCGGCATAATAAAGGGTCGCGTTGGCCGGTGCCGGATCACCTCCACCCGCCGCTGGCCCAGGATGCGGTCTTGCTGCGGCGCGGCGCGGATAACCGGGCGGCCCACGGGTTCCTGGCCTTCCTGAAGGGTCCGGCGGCCGCCGCGGTGAAGATGCGGTATGGCTATGGTGGCGGCAACTGACCGGCCGCTGACCTATGTTCGAGGGCCGTAGGATGCGGTGAGCGTGGTAGGACTTTCAGGACGGCGCCAGAGAGGAGGCGCGAACCGCATCAATTCAGTTATCAGTTAGAAATTTACCACTACCAAGAAGTGATCTTCATTTGCGTTCATTCGCGTTCATTTGCGGCTAAATCTTCCGTGAGAATCCTATGCCTGAGCTAGCCGGGATCTGGTCGCCGATCCGGCTGACCCTGGCCTTGGCCTCGATCACTACCCTGGTACTGCTGATCCTGGGTACCCCGATTGCCTGGTGGTTGGCCCGCTCCAAGTCACTGTGGAAGGAGGTGGTGGCTACCCTGGTGGCCCTGCCGCTGGTCCTGCCGCCGACGGTATTGGGCTTCTATCTGTTGGTGGCACTGGGGCCCAATGGCCCGGGCGGATGGGTGGCCGGCCGGTTCGGCGGGCACTCGCTGGCGTTCAGGTTCGAGGGCCTGGTAATCGGTTCGGTGCTCTACTCGATGCCCTTCGTCGTGCAACCTATCCGCAACGCCTTCGAGGCAGTCGGGGAGCGCCCCCTTGAGGTCGCTGCCACCTTGCGGGCCTCACCGTGGGACGCCTTCTGGTCGGTGGCCGTCCCGCTGGCACGCCCCGGCTTTCTGACCGGCACCGTGCTGGGCTTTGCCCACACGGTGGGTGAGTTCGGCGTGGTCTTGATGATCGGCGGCAATATTCCCGGTGAGACCAAGGTCTTGTCGATCGCGATCTATGACTATGTGGAGACCCTGCAATGGGCTCAGGCCCATCTGGTGGCCGGGGGCATGCTTGCGTTCTCCTTCGCCGTCATTCTGACCACCTTCCTGCTCGAAAGGCGCATCGGACGGGCTGGTACGGATGCTCTCAACCGCCGATAACCTCAAGTCGGTAGGTTCTTTGCGGAAGATTTATCCGCAAATAAACGCAAATGCACGCAAATGGATCAAGAATCGTTGATGATGATGAACTGATTGCAGGCGATCTGTATTGGTTCGCATCCATTGGCGACAAAAAGCGGAACCGCCGAGATTATGATTGAGTATAGGAAAAGGCGAAGCAATCTGCTGAGAATCTGCATAATCTGTGGACAAAAAGATAGGGTGATCTTTTGTGACCGATTTGCGTTGATTCGCGTTCGTTTGCGGACAAACATGATGCCCATGTTATCGATACTGCCGTACTAAGCTGTGACGCGCGAAGACGGGCACATCCAGGCGCGCTTTGCGGGATCGCTCGGCGGCTTCTCGCTCGCTGTGCGGTTCGAGTGCCCGATGCAGGGCATCACCGCCCTATTCGGTCCTTCGGGTTGCGGCAAGACCACCATCCTGCGCTGTGTGGCGGGGTTGCAGCGCATGGCCGGCCGACTCCGCGTCGGCGCCGAGACCTGGCAGGACGACGCCAAGCGGCTGTTCCTAAGACCCCATCGGCGGCCGATCGGTTATGTGTTTCAGGAGGCGGGGCTGTTCCGGCACCTGTCGGTGTGGCGCAATCTCGAATACGGCCTCACGCGCATCGCCCCCGGCGAGCGCCGCGTGCGGCCCGATGAAGTGGCCGACCTGATGGGGATCCAGGACCTGTTGGAACGGCGACCGGATCGCCTGTCCGGCGGGCAACGTCAGCGCGTAGCCATCGCCCGCGCCCTGCTGACCAGCCCGCGCCTGCTGCTGATGGACGAGCCCCTGGCCTCCCTGGACCGTAAGAGCAAGCAGGAGATCCTGCCCTATCTGGAGCGTTTGCATGACGAGCTGGCGATGCCGGTACTCTATGTGAGTCATGCCCCGGACGAGGTGGCGCGGCTCGCCGACCATCTGGTCCTGCTCGAGGCCGGGCGCGTGCGCGCCTCCGGCCGCCTCGGCGATCTGCGGGCCCGCCTCGACCTCGCCCGTGATCTGGGCGCCGAGGCCGACGCCATCATCGAGGCGGAGATCACGGCCCACGACCCGGCCTATCACCTGAGTTATCTCGACTTTTCCGGGGGCCGCTTCAGCGTCGCCCGCATCGGTCTGCCCATCGGCCACAAGGTGCGCCTGCGGGTGCTGGCCCGCGATGTGAGCATCACCCTCCAACCTCAGACCGACACCAGTATTCTCAACATCTTCCCGGCCCTGGTCGCCGGGTTGGCGGAAAACGGCGCGGCCCGGACGCTGGTGCGCCTGGACCTCGCCGGCACCCCCCTGCTGGCCGGGATCACCCGCAAATCGGCCGAGCGCTTGCAGCTGACCCCCGGCAAGCGGGTCTATGCCCAAGTCAAGGCCGTGGCCCTGGTCGAGTAGCGTCAGGGATCACAGATCACCCCTGCCGGCAGCCGGCCGTAGCCCGTAGGATGCGGTGAGCGCGGTAGGTCTTTCAGGACGGCACTACCAGGAGGCGTGAACCGCATCTTCGGATAGCGGCGTGCCCACCACCCAGCGCGTTATGGATTTCCAGACGGTGATACCTGGTGCAGGTGGGATTTGATGGGCACGCTTCGCTTTGAGCATCCGATCGAGCTGCCGCGGTTCGGAAACCTCCGCGCAGTGACCGGAACCTTGAGATCCCTCCTGTCGGGCGCTTGCTTTGCCCATCCTACACCGGCTGAGATTGAGTATAGGAAAAGAAAGCCGGCAACAGGCGGTGGGCACAGCCCACCCTTATATGTTCTGTTTCTGCCGACAGCCGGTAGCTGGTAGCGGTTTATCCGTGCCCACCCTGCTGCTGCCGGTTTCCAGGGCTACCGAATATCTATATTAATCCGGTTACCCTGCGCCGACCCCTGCGCCAACTGCGTCGTTTGGGCGTTTTAGGTATGATTCCACTATTTTTCTCAGCCCGGTAATCCCAATCGATGATCAACAATCTGCTCAAGAAGGCCTTCGGCAGCCGCAACGAACGCTTGATCAAGCGGATGTCGAAGCAGGTCGCCCAAATCAATGCCCTGGAGCCTCGGATCGAGCAGCTCGCCGATGCCGAGTTACAGGCCAAGACCGGCGAGCTCCGCCACCGCCTGGCAGCGGGCAGTAGCCTGGCGGACCTCCTCCCCGAGGCCTTTGCCGTGGTGCGCGAGGCGGGCCGGCGCGTACTGGGTATGCGACATTTCGATGTCCAGCTCATCGGGGGCATGGTCTTGAACGACGGCAAGATCGCTGAGATGCGCACCGGTGAGGGTAAGACCTTGGTGGCTACGCTTACCGCCTACCTGAACGCCTTACCTGAGCAGGGCGTGCACGTGATCACGGTGAACGATTACCTGGCCCGCCGCGATGCGGAGTGGATGGGCAAGATCTATCGCTTCCTGGGTCTCACCGTGGGGGTGATCAACTCCTCCGGGGGCCTGGGGCCGGATGCCGCCTCCTACTTCTATGATCCGGGCTACGAGCCGCCCGCGGGCCAGGGTTATCGGCATATGCGCCCGGTCACGCGCCGGGAGACCTACGCCGCCGACATCACCTACGGCACCAACAACGAGTTCGGATTCGATTACCTGCGTGACAATATGGCCTTCGAGGCCGAGCAGCGGGTGCAGCGCGATCCCTACTACGCCATCGTGGACGAGGTGGACTCCATCCTCATCGACGAGGCCCGCACGCCCCTGATTATCTCCGGTCCCTCGGAGGGCAGCACCGACCTCTACCAGCAGATCGACCAGATCATTCCGAGCCTTACGCGCCAGGACCCCATCACCAACGCCGAAGGGCAACCGGATTTCGGCCCCGGAGATTTCTCCGTGGACGAGAAGGCACGCCAGCTCTACCTCAGTGAAGACGGCCATCAGAAGGTGGAAGAGATGCTGGCCGAGCTGGGCCTGCTAGGTGAGGGCGAGAGCCTGTACGATCCGGCCAACATCGTCCTGATGCATCACGTCTACGCCGCCCTGCGGGCCCACGCCCTGTTCCGGAAGAACGTGGACTATATCGTCAAGGACGGCCAGATCGTCATCGTCGATGAGTTCACCGGCCGCACCATGCCGGGGCGGCGTTGGTCGGAGGGCCTGCATCAGGCCGTGGAGGCCAAGGAGGGGGTCCAGGTCCAACAGGAGAACCAGACCCTGGCCGCCATTACCTTTCAGAACCTGTTCCGCCTGTACCCCAAGCTCTCGGGCATGACGGGCACCGCCGATACCGAGGCCTTCGAGTTCCAGCAGATCTATGGTCTGGAGGTGGTGGTGATCCCCACCAATGTGCCCATGATCCGCGCGGACATGGGGGATCTGGTCTACCTCACCCAGCAGGAGAAATACCGGGCCATCGTCGAAGACATCCGTGACTGCGTGGAGCGGGGGCAGCCGGTGCTGGTGGGCACGGCCTCCATCGAGACCTCGGAGCTCATCGCCGGGCTCCTGGTCAAGGAGAAGATCCCGCACCAGGTGCTCAATGCCAAGCAGCACGAGCGCGAGGCGGGCATTATCGCCCAGGCCGGGCGTCCGGGTACGGTCACCATCGCCACCAACATGGCCGGTCGCGGGACGGACATCGTCTTGGGCGGCAACTTGGAGGCCGAGCTCGATGACAACACCGATTCAGGCGCCGAGGAGGCCATCCGCGCGGACTGGAAACAGCGTCACGACGCGGTCATCACCGCCGGCGGGCTGCATGTGGTAGGCACCGAGCGCCACGAGTCACGGCGCATCGACAACCAGCTGCGGGGCCGTTCTGGCCGTCAGGGCGATCCGGGATCCAGCCGTTTCTTCCTCTCCCTGGAGGACAACCTGATGCGCATCTTCGCCTCCGAGCGCGTCGGCAACATGATGCAAAAGCTCGGCATGGAGGAGGGAGAGGCCATCGAGCACCCCTGGGTCACTAAGGCGATCGAGAACGCCCAGCGCAAGGTCGAGGGACGCAACTTCGACATCCGCAAGCAGCTGCTGGAATACGACGACGTGGCCAACGACCAGCGCAAGGTCATCTACCGGCAGCGCCGCGATCTGATGGACGCCACGGATGTCTCCGATACGGTCGCGGCCATGCGTGCCGACGTGCTCGCACGGACCATCGATAGTCACATACTGCCCCAGAGCTTGGAAGAGCAGTGGGATGTCCCCGGCCTGGAGCAGGCCCTGGCCGAGGACTTCGGCGGCGAGTGGCCGATCGGCACATGGCTGGACCGGGATCAGGACCTGCACGAGGAGACTCTGCGCGCGCACATCAGCGATGAGGTCACCGCCCGGTATGCGGAAAAGGAGGGGACCGTGGGTGCGGACATCATGCGCCAGCTCGAGAAGACCCTGATGCTACAGACCCTCGACACCCAATGGAAGGACCATCTGGCGGCCATGGATTACCTGCGTCAGGGTATCCACCTGCGCGGCTATGCCCAGAAGAACCCGAAGCAGGAATACAAACGGGAGGCCTTCGAGCTGTTCAGCAGCATGTTGGATGGCATCAAGCAGGAAGTCGTGACGACCTTGTCCAAGGTGCAGCTTCGGACCATGGGCGAGCTGCCCCCCCTCGGCGCGGCGGAGGCGCCGGAGCAGGCGTTCGAGTTCAGGCACGAGACCTTCCATGGGCTGGATACCGGGCAGCAAGAGCAACCCGCAACAGCAGACCGCGCCGAGCAGCAGCGGCCCTATGTGCGCGAGCAGCGCAAGATCGGACGCAACGAGCCCTGTCCCTGCGGCTCCGGCAAAAAATACAAACATTGCCACGGCAGGGCGAGCTGAGAGTGACCAGCTAATACACTTGCGTACAAAATCTGGAAACAACATCCATGAGAATTCTTTTTTTGCCGCAAATGAACGCGAATCAACGCAAATGGGCTGCAATCGGTTTGCCATCATTAACTGTCAAGTCCAGCGTGATCTATACCAAGCTGGCGGGACTTGACACCTAACTACAACGGTGCCGATGAGACGAGGTTTAACTTAAATGGCATTGTCATCCATTGTGCACAAACAAGAGAATGACATGATCAAACGATTCCACTATTTTTTCCTAGTTCTTATACCTGCAATCTGCATGATCAGCTGCACCTCGAATCCGCCGAACTTGGATACCTGCACGAAACTCGCACATTTTCTCAAGATGGATAAACTGAACGATGCTTTTCAAGCTGAATCTGATCTATTGATTAAGGCATGTAACGCCAATCCACGACGCACTGAGCTGTGGAAAGACGATCCGGCCCAGAAGGCAAAGCTCGACGCGTATTGTAAGATCTCACCAGTTTTTCGGGCGTGCTTCGTTTGCAACAGGCTCGCCCGGCGCGATGAGTTATGCGCGGCCCCGAATTACCGCAGCTCTTACCAAGCATGTAGTGATTATTTTAGTCCCGACGACAGGCGTTACGCTCGCATGATTTGGAGCCTGTAAGACACCTTCTCGGGTCGCACCAAATCATGCCGGACAGCACTGTTTGGGAGACCGGACGTGGCTGGAAGCGAGCCGGGTAGGTTGGGTAAAGGGTGTAGGATGCGGTGAGCGCGGTGGCTCTGAGCTTGCCGGCTAGTGCACGCACTCTCCGCGCGAACCGCATCAATGGATGGCCCGTGCCCAACCAGTCGGACACGCCCAGCGTCCAAAGATGCGGTTCGCGGCCTGCCTGCCCCGTCCCTGGGGAGGGTGTTCGAGTTTTCGGCTCAGGGCAACAGCTTCAGTAGGGTCACGACGAGACCGCCCGCGGTCAGGGTGATGGCAAACGACCAGATCATGAAACGGTCGATACGCCTCGTCAGGGCCTCGAAACGCTTGTCGACGGCATCGAAACGCTTATCCATCTGCTCCAGGATGGTCTTGATCAGCTCGCGCTGGTGCCTGAGCTCTTCCTCCACGCGCACCATCCGCTCCCGCAGCTCGATCTCGTAGACCGCCGGCGGCTTGCCCAACGACTGCTCGGCGAGCCACTCTCCGAGGTGCTCCTTGATGAACTGGATGTCTTCTGTAGCAAGATTCATGGTGTCGGTAGGCGAGTTGACAGACGGTCAAGTATACCCTAGCCCTGTCGCCGGTTACCGGATTCCAGCGGCGGGCTCCCCTCAGCCGCGGCGGGAAACCCCCACTGACGACCGACTAGCCGGAAGCAGGGTAGAGTCCGCCGTGCGGACCGATAACGACATCCTTCCTCCACAGATAAATCTGCGTAATCTTCAGATTCAAAAAGCGAACGCGATCTAGCGTAACTTGATTCGAGATACATGCATGTAGCCGACTTTTCCTCTTGGGGTTTTGATCTGCCACCAGCTGCCCTTTTGGACGTGGGTGTGAAACTCCTCGCCTTCCGCAATCCGATCAATGATCGCCCCGGAAACGGAACCTTGACTCCGCACATTCGTATACCCGTCCGGGTCATCGATGGTAGCGCGGAGATTGAACAGGCTCTGCCGCTCGGATTGCAACGGGGCGTCGGCCAGTGATTCAACCAGCGGCCGATCGGTGGAACCCGATGGACTTCGGCTGCCGGGCGAGACACCGCGTTCGTCGCCAGGGTCCACGCTAGGGTGCAGCTGCCTGACGCCTTCAGCTTCGCGCTGCTGTGGCGTGGCAGTGCCGAAGACTTTCAACAGCTGGGGAAGATTCGCTATGCCGGCGGTTCCCAGAACACCAGCGAGCCCGATCACGGCTACGATTATCTGGGTTCGATGGTTGAAACCAGGCGAGTTAGCCATAATGGTCTCCGCTGTATAGATTGACTTGGACCGACACCTCTCGGCTTCACCTGCGTAGATTCCTGCTCGAAACGCCGGATATGGGTTGCCGGCGCGGGCCGGATGGGGTATCCACTGCGCGCTCGTGGATACGAACGGATACAGGATGTAGTATGGATGAAGGGAGGACCCCAGCCAATAGGGGCGAAAATTACCCCCGGACCTTACCAGAGGAGGATTTCCAATGCGTCTCTTCGATGCCGGCCCCCAAATCGTCCAGGACCTCAAAGACGAGTCCGAAGTCATTGCCGTCAAAGAGCACTCGAGGTTCAAGGTATCCGCGGTCCGCCACCCCACCATGGGGAAGGTGGTGATCGTCGAAGCCAAGCATGGAGAAGGTATCATCGTCGAGATGGAAGAATAACCGGCAGCCGTCTTTCACCGACCTATCCGGCTGGGCACCCGCAAGGAGTGCTACAGAGAATCTTTGCGCCTTTGTGACTACACTGGAGGAAGTCGGCAGCCGGCGACTGATAACAGGAAGTAACCGAGAATACAGGCAGATTTCCGCCGCGAATTATGTGATTATTATCAGTTTGACGCATAAGTCGCCGCCTTCAGGTCCGGACGAGGTACGATCGCATGAACAATCCAGAACTTTCCCCCGCGTTGCAGCAGCTCGTCGAGGCCCGACAGCACGACCCCTTCGAGGTGCTTGGCCGGCATGAGGAAAAGGGGCGAGTGCGGGTACGGGTGCTGCTGCCCCATGCGGAGGAAGTGAGCATCGCCGAAGGAGGCCACCGACTGCGGCGGATCGAGGGAACGGACGTCTTCGAGTGGGAGGGGGACGCCAAGCAGGTGCCGAAGCGTTACAGGATTATCTGGCGTGACGACGAGCACCGTGAGCATATCGCCCACGACCCTTACTGTTACCCGCCCCAGCTGCCGGACTTCGACATGCACCTGTTCGGCGAGGGTAAGCACTGGCACGCCCACCGCCTGCTGGGGGCGCGGGTGCACGAAGTCGGCGGCGTCGCCGGCGTGTTGTTCTCCGTCTGGGCCCCGAGCGCCAAGCGCGTCAGCGTCGTCGGGGACTTCAACCGCTGGGACGGTCGGGCGCATCCGATGCGCGTCCACGGCAACGGAGTGTGGGAACTCTTCATACCGGATCTGCCAGCGGGCAGTGTCTACAAGTACGAGCTCCGCGCCGGAAACGGTGATATCTTCCTCAAATCCGATCCCTTCGGTCGCTACTTCGAGATGCGTCCCCGCACCGCCTCCATCGTCGAAGCCCAAAGTCAGTTCAAATGGGGCGACGCCGACTGGCTCGAGCAACGCGCCAAGCACGACTGGCTGCACGAGCCCCTGTCCATCTACGAGGTCCACCTGGGCTCGTGGCAGCGCGGCCCGGAGGGTGAGCTGCTCAACTACCGGGGCCTGGGCGAGCGCCTGGTGGACTATGTCAAGGATCTGGGCTTTACCCACATCGAGCTCCTGCCGGTAACCGAGCACCCGTTCGATGCCTCCTGGGGCTACCAGACCACCGGTTACTTTGCCCCCACCAGCCGCTTCGGTACCCCGGACGACTTCCGCTGGTTCGTGGACCACTGCCACCAAAACGGCATCGGCATCATCCTCGACTGGGTGCCGGC
Organism: Candidatus Thiosymbion oneisti; assembly: GCF_004359955.1. Classification (NCBI taxonomy): domain Bacteria; kingdom Pseudomonadati; phylum Pseudomonadota; class Gammaproteobacteria; order Chromatiales; family Chromatiaceae; genus Candidatus Thiosymbion; species Candidatus Thiosymbion oneisti. The sequence goes on along the minus strand of NZ_SMSC01000026.1, from coordinate 10,898 downwards.
CCACTTCCCGAAGGACGCCCACGGCCTGGCCCGCTTCGACGGCACGGCCCTTTATGAGCACGAGGATCCGCGTCTGGGCGAGCACCTGGACTGGGCCACCCTGATCTATAACTATGGGCGCTACGAGGTGAAGAACTTCCTGATCTCGAGCGCCCTGTTCTGGCTCGAGGAGTTCCACCTCGACGGGATTCGGGTAGATGCCGTGGCCTCCATGCTCTATCTGGACTACTCGCGTGAAGAGGGTCAGTGGATCCCGAACAAATACGGTGGGCGCGAGAACCTGGAGGCCATGGACTTCATGCGCGAGCTCAATGAAGTCACCCACGGCCAGGTCCCCGGGGTGTTGGTCATGGCCGAGGAGTCCACCGCCTGGCCCCAAGTCACCAAGCCCACCTATCTCGGCGGACTAGGGTTCGATCTGAAGTGGAACATGGGTTGGATGAACGACACCCTGGCCTACATCGAGCACGAACCCGTCCACCGCCAATACCACCAGGACATGCTGACCTTCAGCATGCTCTATGCCTTTACCGAGAACTTTCTGCTCCCCTTCTCCCACGACGAGGTGGTGCACGGCAAGTGCTCTATGCTCTACAAGATGCCCGGAGACGACTGGCAGCGTTTCGCCAACCTGCGTCTGATCTACGTCTACATGTTCACCCATCCGGGGAAAAAGCTCCTGTTCATGGGCAGCGAGTTCGGACAGGGCGAAGAATGGAACAGCGCCAACACCTTGGACTGGTATCTGCTCGATTACCCACTCCATCAGGGAGTGCGGAAGCTGGTGTGCGACCTCAACCGGATCTACCGGAGCTATCCGGTCCTGTATACCCACGATTTCGATTGGCAGGGCTTCGAGTGGATCGACTGCCATGACGCCCAGAACTCGGTCCTGGTCTATCTACGGCGGGCGGGAGAAGATTTCCTGGTGGTGGCGATCAATTTCACCCCGGTTCCCCGGGAGCACTATCGGATCGGCGTACCCGCACCCGGCGTCTACAAGGAGATCCTGAACTCGGACGCCGCGGACTACTGCGGCAGCGGTATGGGCAACGGCGCCTGGATACTCCAGACCGACGAGATGGAATGGATGGGACGGCCCAATTCCCTGGCCGTCACCCTGCCGCCGCTGTCCGGTATCGTATTGAAGCGCGAACCCGAACCGGAGCCCGAGCCGGCCGCAATCGATGCGGACAAGCAGCCGGATGCCGAAGATGCGCCGCGTGCCAAAAACGCGGATAAACGAGCAGTCGCCGCAGCGGACCAAGCGGTTGCGCCCAAAAACCAGAAAGCAAGCACCACGAATTGACACGAATGCTTCCGGACCGGCACCAACAAAAAGCCCCTCTCCCGCCGGGAGAGGGGTTGGGGAGAGGGGGTCAAAGGGCGAAGATCGATGCCTTTTGCAACACCCTTTCTCTCGTTCCCACGTAGCGCGTGAGAACGAGAAAACATCTTGATGCGATGTAGCCCCAAGGGAATTATTTTTGCCGCAAATGAACGCCAATAAACGCAAATGGGATCGATTCCGAATCTGCGTCCATCTGCATTAATTGACGGTAAAAGGCGGAACTGCCGAAGTTCGGTTTGAGTATGGGAAAAATGATCCGGTTGCTTCGATCTGTCCGCAGATTACACAGGTTTTCACGGATTAAAAACGAAAAATCCGTGAGAATCTGCGTAACCCGTGGACAGATAAAGGTCATGTAATCCTTTACGACCGATTCGCGTTCATTTGCGGCAAAAAAGAATTCCCATCAGAGGCGTTCGTATTTCCCAGCGGTCGAGGATTACTCATGAAGATCGGCATTCTCACCAATGAATATCCGCCGTATGTCTATGGAGGGGCGGGCGTGAGTGTGGAGTACCTGACCGATGAGTTGTGCCGGCTCGACCAGGGGCGGCATTCGGTAAAGGTCCTTTGCTTCGGCGACCAGAAGGAGCAGGGTAACAACCTCTCGGTATCGGGGGTAAACCCGGCGCTGGAATTCCGCACCGTCGATCCTCGCCACCGCAAGTTCCTTGAGACCATGCTCAACGACTTGGTCATGGCCGGCGAGCTGTCGGATGTGGATATCGTGCATTGCCATACCTGGTATAGCCATCTGGCCGGGATGCTGGTGAGGCAGTTGCTGCAGATCCCCATGGTCCTGACCACCCATTCCCTGGAGCCCCATCGGCCCTGGAAAGTCGAGCAGCTGGGTACGGCCTACCACGCCAGCTCATGGGTCGAGCGCACGGCCTATCAAAACGCGGATGGCGTAGTTGCCGTGTCACAGGCCATGAAGGAGGATGTCCATAAGCTGTACGAGGTTCCGTTGGAACGCATCGGGATCATTCATAACGGCATCAGCCTGGATCAATACAAACCGACCTGCGACCCGCAGGTGCTGGATCAGTACGGTATCGACCGCGAGATACCCTATCTGTTGTTCGTCGGGCGCATCACCCGCCAGAAAGGCATCATCCATCTGGTCAATGCCATCCGCTTCATCGATCCGGGGGTGCAAATCGTCCTCTGCGCCGGCGCACCCGATACCAAAGAGATCGGTGAAGAGATGGAGCAGGCGGTAAACGAAGCCAGGAGACAGACCGCCAATTCGATTGTCTGGATCCCGGAGATGCTGACGAAGGAGGCAATCGTCGCCCTGTATTCACAGGCCGCGGTCTTCGTATGTCCCTCCGTTTACGAGCCGTTCGGCATCATCAATCTGGAGGCCATGGCCTGCGAGACGCCGGTTGTGGCATCGAAGGTAGGCGGTATTCCCGAGGTTGTGATTCCCGATCAAACCGGTCTCTTGGTTGCCATCGACCAGCGCGGTGAGACTGACGTGGAGCCAGCGAACCCGCAGCGCTTCTCGGAGGATCTCGCCGCTGCCGTCAACCGGCTGCTACGTGCTCCGGAAGAAGGCCGTGAAATGGGGAAACAGGCCAGAAAACGGGTCGAAGCCCATTTCAGTTGGGCGAGCATTGCCGCAAAAACCCTCGGCTTCTACCAGCAAACACTCAAATCCAGGGGGAGCAAGACGTGACTCGCAAACAGGCAACCACAGGTTCCGTTGCGGAGACCAAACGCCCGGCCAAGACGGACGGCGTACCCTCGTCTCCCAAACCGGAAACTACGGGTTCCGTTGCACAGGCCGAACGCCCGACCGAGACGGACAGGGCAACCCCATATTCCAAGCAGGCAACCACAGGTTCCGTTGCGGAGACCAAACGCCCAGCCGAGACGGATGAGGCAATATCATCTCCCAAGCAGGCAACCACAGGTTCCATTGTGGAGGCCAAGCGCCTGGCTGAGACGGATGGGATGACGTCATCTCCCAAACAGGAAACCGCAGGCTCCATTGCGAAGACCGAGCGTCCGACCGAGACGGACAGGACAATCTCAGCTCCCAAACAAGCAACCGTAGGTTCTGTTGCGGAAGTCAAGCGCCCGGCTGAGACGGATGGGACAACCCCAGCTCCCAAGCAGGAAATCCCAGGTTCCGTTTCAGAAGCCAAACGCCCAGCCGATACAGACGGGGTAACCCCAGCTCCCAAACAGGAAACTACGGGTTCCGTTGCGGAGGCCGAGCGTCCGACCGAGACGGACAGGGCAACTTCATCTCCCAAACAAGCAACCGCAAGTTCCGTTGCGGAGACCGAACGCCCGGCTGAGAGGGACAGGGCAACCTCATCTCCCAAACAAGCAACCGTAGGTTCTGTTGCGGAAGTCAAGCGCCCAGCCGAGACGGATGGGGCAACCCCAGCTCCCAAACAAGCAACCGCGGGCTCCGTTGCAGAAACCGAACGCCCGACCGGAACGCACGGGGCAGCCTCATCTCCCAAGCAGGAAACCCCAGGTTCCGTTTCGGAGGCCGAGCGTCCGGCCGAGACGGAGGGGGTAACCCCATCTTCCAAACAGGAAACCACAGGTTCCGTTTCAGAGCAGTTGTCAGTCAAACGTCGCAATCGAGTCCAGATCAGCCGGGTACAACCCGAAATCGAAGGCGGCCGTTACCCCATCAAGCGCATTGTAGACGATGTCATCGAAATAACCGCCGACATCGTAGCGGACGGCCACAATGCCCTGGCTGCCGTGCTGCGCTACAAGGAAGAAACCCAATCCGAATGGTCCGAGACCCCGCTGGAACACGACATCAACGACCGCTGGCAGGCCCAGCTCAGGGTGGACCGGCTCGGACGTTGGCAGTACACAGTCGAGGCCTGGATCGACGACTTTGCCTCCTGGCAACGCGATCTCAAAAAACGGGTCAATGCGGCACAGGACGTGGCCGTAGAGCTCCTGATCGGGCTGGACCTAGTCAAACAGGCCGCCACGCGCGCATCCACTGTGGAAAAAGCGGACCAGGACACCTTCTCCCGCTGCATCGAAGCGATCGGCAACCAGCAGAACATCGCCGAGGCGATCAAGGTCGCCCTCTCCGCCGAGCTGGCAGACCTGATGCGACGCCACCCAGACCGGCAACACGCCACCAGATACAAAGCAATCCTTCAGGTCATCGTCGATCCCAAGCAGGCCCAGTTCAGCGCCTGGTACGAAGTCTTCCCGCGTTCCTGCAGTCCCCATCCCGGAGAACACGGAAACTTCAATGATCTGATCGCCCGGCTACCCTATATCGCGGACATGGGCTTCGACGTACTCTATCTGCCCCCGATTCACCCCATTGGCACCACCCACCGCAAAGGCAAGAACAACAACCCCCTCTGCGAACCCGACGACGTCGGCAGCCCCTGGGCCATCGGCGCGGCGGAAGGCGGGCACACAGCCATCCACCCCCAGCTCGGCACCCTGGCCGATTTCCGCAAGCTCGTCGCCCAGGCCAAGGTATTCGGAATCTCCGTGGCCCTGGATCTCGCCTTTCAGTGCTCACCGGACCACCCCTACGTCAAAGAGCATCCCGAATGGTTCCGGATGCGGCCGGACGACACCATTCAGTATGCCGAGAATCCGCCCAAAAAATACCAAGACATCTACCCGCTCGAATTCCAATCCCCGGCCTGGGAAGCACTGTGGGAAGAACTGAGGCGGGTCGTCATCTACTGGATCGACCAGGGCGTGCGGATATTCCGAGTCGACAATCCCCATACCAAAGACTTCTCCTTCTGGGAATGGCTGATCGAAAGCGTAAAAAAAGAAGCCCCGGATACCATCTTCCTCGCCGAAGCCTTCACCCGCCCCAAGCTCATGAGCCAGCTCGCCAAGCTCGGATTCACCCAGTCCTACACCTATTTTGCCTGGCGCAATTCAAAATGGGAGCTGGAAGACTATCTGACCACCCTGACCACCACCGACCTCAAAGAATATTTTCGGCCCAACTTCTGGCCCAACACCCCGGACATCCTCAACGACTACCTGCAAGTCGGCGGACAACCGGCGTTCAAGGTCCGGTTGGTACTTGCCGCCACCCTGTCGAGCAACTACGGCATCTACGGACCGCCATTCGAGCTCTGCGACGGCCTGCCCGTGGAGATTGGCAGCGAAGAGTACATGAATTCCGAGAAGTACGAGATCCGCAGCTGGAACCTGGACGAGCCACACAGCCTCAAGCACTACATCGCCCAGGTCAACAAGATCCGCAGAGAAAACGCAGTCCTGCAATCCAACGATAACCTGAAATTCTACCCGGTCGACAACGAGAACATCATCTGCTACGGCAAACACAACGACGATTTTTCGGAAATACTCATCGTCGTCGTCAACCTGGATCCCAACTGGGTCCAATCCGGCTGGCTGAAGCTGCCGCTCGAAGAGTTCGACCTCCCGCCGGAACGGCCCTTCCAAGTACACGATCTGCTCGACAATCGGCGCTATCTGTGGAATAGTAGCCGCAACTTCGTCCAGCTCGAGCCCCATACGGCGCCAGCTCATATCTTTCGCCTGCGGCGCTATCAGCGTAGTGAGCGGGATTTCGACTACTATTTCTGAGGTTGCTTCCGGTTTGTCAGATTTATTCTACTTTGTCACATTTGGGGTGACTTGCTGGTCTTTTTGGGTCTGATCGTTTGGCAGATTCCTTTGAGATCGGTGGGTTACCATGGAATGTGACAAAGTAGAACTAAATTTTTGGAATTGAGGAGATATCATGAAAGTCAAGGCGAGCCAACTTCCTCCAGATGTGCTCAAATCTATTGAAAACCCGGATCCATTGCAAGGTGAGGACATCATCATCGAAAGGGATAACGGAGAGGTTGTCGGGGTGATTATTCAGCCGCAGGCCTATCAATATTTTATTGAAAAAGTAACGCAAGAAGAAGACCGGATCGACGCTGCTTTGAACGAGAAATATACGCCGCAGTCGAAAACACTTGACGATCTCTTAAAGGAGAGTAGCGATGTATACGGTACGTTTTTCCAGGCGAGCCGAAAAGTCGCTCAAGAGAATTGATCCTGTTATGAGGCGCCGGATTCTGGAAAAAATGAAGTACCTGCAAAATAATCCGAGAAGTAGCCCGAATATCAAGACGATGAAAGGGTTTTCAAATAGGTATCGCTATCGGATAGGTGACTTTAGAGTAATCTATGAGGTGATTGATAAAGAGCTTGTGGTTTGGATTATAGAGGCAGATTGGCGAGGTAACATATACTGATGGCTAGTACAAAGGGACACAAAGGGACACCCACTTTGTTACATTTGGGGCGACCTGCTGATCTTTTTGGATCTCATTGTTTGGTAGATTCCCTATAGATCAGTGGGTTATTATGGAATGTGACAAAGTAGAACTAATATAATCATTCAGATCCCAAGCTGAATGACAGCTAGACCATCGGCATCCAAATTCCCGACCGCATCCGACCACCGCGCTACCCTGACTACCGCCTTGCCGCTTGGGATCAGCTATGTAGGTGTGGAACTGATCGGCATAACGGACAGCATTATGCTCGGTCGTTTGAGCACGGATGCCTTGAGCGCCGCGGGACTCGCCCTTTCTATCTTCAACGTCATTTTGGTGGCCGGATGAGGGATGTTGTTCCCGGTGATGGTGTTCGTATCGCGGATATGTGGAACGGAATGTTCACGGCCACGGCTGGCATCGAAGGTCATCCGACAAGGCCTGTGGGTATGCGGTATCTTGTCCGTTCCGGCCTGTGTTATCCTGTGGAACATGACAATCATACGATATATGAAGGAAATAAGGAGAGAATCTAATGCACCCTTACAAAGAGATTGCACACTACTATGATATGTTGATGAATGCTGGCTACTACAATCATGAATCACTGGCCAGAACCATCCGAGCCGTGATCGGCCAACGTAAAAGGCTACTTGAACTTGGCATCGGTACGGGGCTTTTAGCACGAGAGTTACTAAAAATCGATTTATCTTATGATATTACTGGTATAGACTTTAGCCCAGCGATGCTAGAAATCGCTAAAGAACGGCTACCTAATCATGTTCATCTCATAGAATGTGACGTTGCTGAAATGAAGCTCGATCGCGAATTCGATGTTGCCATTTCGAGTGGTGGTACATGGGTCATCGTCCAGTCAAACCATGAGCTTCTGCTGGGAACACATCTGTTCAATCGCAAGAAAGATATCAGAGGGTTACAAAATGTTGCTGATCGTCTTTATCCTGGAGGGCTATTGTTGTTAAGCGTACACCCACCCCACAAAGACCACAATATCAACTTAGGCGATAATATTGTCTATTCTCAAAAGATTGAAGCTTATAGTGGTATATCGGAACACTTTTCTTTTGAGAAAAGCTACTGTTTTAAGAGAAATGGGATGATTCTTGCGGAAGAATCTTTAACTTTGGGTTTCTACAAAGACACGGTATTTCCAAAAATGCTTGCTGATGTCGGATTAGAACCTTTGGGAGTGACGGATACCGAAAAATTTTTCGTATGTAAAAAAGTATAAAAAGTACCTGATTAGCAAGAATCTTCAGCCAAGCTCGTGGTCCAAGTTCTTGAGGGGCATCTTTTCAGGGAAAGAGGACACCCATCTTGTTTGTTGGATTTATCGCAGATTAGCGCAGATTTCTAAGATGAAAGCCAGTATAGTAGTTGGAAGATAAAAGGACACCTACTTTGTACTTTGTTTCAACTAGGCGAGGCGATGACAAACAAAATGGGTGTCCTTTTTCGCCGGTGAGAAATAAAGATAAAAGGACACCCATTTTGTTTGACATCCCTTCTGCCCCACCCTTAAGATTCTTCGCCAACATCGAAACTACAGAGAACCCTTCATGACTGCTCCCCGTTCCGTTCTTGTCTTCCTTGAGGACACGCCTTGGTATCACTGCGTAAGTAGGGAAAGAGGAAGTAAGTAGGGAAAGAGGACACCCATCTTGTTTGTTGGATTTATCGCAGATTAGCGCAGATTTCTAAGATGAAAGCTAGTATAGTAGTTGAAAAAGATGAATATGGATATTACGCGTTTTGCCCGGAAATGAAAGGATGTCATACGCAGGGAGATTCGCTTGATGAGGTGTTAGCGAATATGAAGGAAGCAGTGGAGCTTTATGTGGAAACATTATCCGAAGAAGAAAAGGGGTATTTTCTAAGCAAGGAGATATTGACTACTTCAATGGAGGTCAATGTAAAAACAAAAGGACACCCACTTTGTTTCAACTAGGCGACGACAAACAAAATGAAAAAAAGGACACCCACTTTGTTTTGACATTCTAAGATTCTTCACCGACCCCGAAACCACAGAGGTCCTACTATGACCGCTCCCCGTTCCGTTCTCGTCTCGCTTGAGGACACCCCTTGGTATCACTGCGTATGCCGCTGTGTGCGTCGTGCCTTCTTGTGTGGCGAGGACCAGCTCTCAGGTCTGAATTTCGACCACCGCCGTGGTTGGATTGTCGAGCGCATACAGCAGCTTGCTGGCCTGTTCGCCATTGATGTAGCCGCTTACGCGGTGATGAGTAACCACTATCACATCGTGGTGCGGATCGACCGGGAACGGGTCTTGGAGTGGTCGATAGAGGAGGTATTGAGGCGCTGGACGGCGCTCTTCACCGGGCCCTTGTTGGTGACACGTTATCTCTCGGCGTCACGAGGGTCGATGAGCCGGGCGGAGATCGCCGAGGTCGAGGCACTTGCCGAGGTCTATCGGGGGCGGTTGCACGATTTGTCCTGGTTCATGCGTACCCTCAATGAACACATCGCCCGCCGGGCCAATGCGGAGGATGGGGTGAAGGGGCGTTTTTGGGAGGGTCGCTTCAAGAGTCAGGCGCTGCTCGACGAGAAGGCGCTGCTGGCAGCGATGGCCTATGTGGATCTGAATCCAGTCCGGGCGGGGCTGGCCGAGACGCCGGAGACCTCGGACTATACCTCGATTCAGGAGCGCGTCGTCGGATTGCCGGAGGAAGTCGGGTCCGAAGCCGGCTCGCAGGAGACCGCAACCATCAAAAATCCTGAGATAACGCTCGATGGGGAGCGGTTACGACCAGAGGCTGAAACGCACGCCTTACCCCAAGCCTCGCTGATGCCCTTTGATCCCACCGCACAGACTCCCTGGGCGGTGCCTTTTGCCTTCAAGGACTATCTGGAGCTGGTCGATTGGACGGGTCGGGCGTTACGCGCGGATAAGTCTGGATATATCGAGACGCGAGAGCCCAAGATGCTCGTGCGACTGGGTATCGACGGGGAGCGATTTATCGGCTATTCCAAGCGTCTTCTCAAGGCGTTCGGAACGGCGGTCGGCGCGCCGGCGGCGCTGGTGAATCTCTGTGCCCGGCGTCAGGCCAAGTACCTGCGTGGCATCCGGGCTGCGCGAGCGGTGTTTGTAGTCGGGTAGGTTGGGCAAAGGCGCGCCAGGGACGGTGCGGCGTGCCCAACACCTAATTCCGTTGGGCACGCCGCGTCCCTGCGGCTTTGCCCAACCTACTTGACTTGCTTCCATGCCGAGAGCCTGTTTCAGCTCTACAGAGGTCGGACTACGTTTGATCCGATGCGCTGGAAGCCGGCGACTGGTGGCTGGCAACTAAACTCCCCGGTGGGTATGCACCCATTCTTTGAGCACCTCGTCCATGCGGGTCTGCCATCCCTTGCCTCACCTCTCGCCTCGCCACGTTTGAAGCCAATGGTGAAAGATGGCAATCGCTCGATATCGATTTCGGTCAGCATGTGTTCGGCCTCCTCAACTTGTGCCCACAGATCCCGATTCTCTGAAAGGACCTCCAGCATCGTCATGTAGTCACGGAAACGCCGCTCGTCCGTTCCAAGTAGCTCCTGCAAGCGACGAACGATATAGGTAACAACCTCCTGGGGCCTACGGTCACCGAAGTCGCACAGCACAGCCAACACCAAGGCATCGGGATTATCCTGTACCAGCAAGTCGGCACAGTTGACGCGATGCATGTCTACCAGGCCGTAGCGGTAGTCGAGCAACCCCGGCTCGTCGATACCAGCCTGCATGTTTAAGCGGTCAGACCCGATGTAGATCAGAAACTGACGGATGTGACCGGCATGGCCGGCAAAGCGGATATCCGTATAGTAGCGCAGCATCCGCAGCGGCATATCGGCAGCATTGTGGTTCGCGATAAAAAAGAGGAGGAACGACGAATCGAATCATGCGAACCCTCGCGAATGAATTCGCGCCGATTTGCGCGCTTCGTCGTTTTCTCTTCCGCATCCTGATCGACCACGACAAGCGGTCAGCAGCTAACTTAATGGTATTGAACTTAAGAGGCTGTCTAAAAATTAAGATACTGATTTTAGAACATAAAATCTGAAATTTCGCGCTCGTTCCCACGCTCCAGCGTGGGAACGCCGTCTTGTCCGCTCCCGCGGACTCAGCTCCTCTGTGCTGACAGGCGTTGGCGGTTAGCCTACCGAGGCGCTTAATCGACGCTGGAGCGTGGGGAGCCAGCCGAAAATCAATGTGTTAGTTTTTAGACAGCCTCTAAGCTTCCTTCCGACACTAAAACCCGTTTCAG